>JAATVR010000163.1 GCA_014523665.1 Nitrososphaerales archaeon TH526 | reverse complement strand
GATTGAAATTTATCTAATTAGCGATCGGTAATTTTGTTCTCCTTCTCCCTTGGTGGATCCGAAGTCTTATCTCCTGCAAGTAAGAGGCTCTTTTCGGCCAGTCCCGTATTTGGCCTTTCCTCTCTACTTCAATTGTGCCACGGGGAACGGGACCGAAACCCGCTACACCATTTTTGCAGGAGACCAATATTATAAGCGAACTTTGCTTAAAAATACTGACCACAATAGTTCCTGGGTAATGGTGAAAAGAATACTACCTAGCATGATATACGATGACCCAAACTAGCATCATATAAATGCAAAGTTGTTCAATCACAATTGTATGGAGAATAATGAAGCTAGTCTGACTAGTAACGCAAAAACTGGCCAAGAAAGAAAAGCTCTACGAGAGGAGCTAAAGCAGCCAGGACAATGGGCTCAAGTAGTAGGTCAAGTGATGGAAAAGGTAATTTCTGGAGCAAATATGACCACTACAATTAGTTTCGACAATTTGGAAATTGATATGCCAAGAGCGCAGGGACCGGATGGCCGAGATTTAGGTGGTGCGACCTGGAAACTAAATGGCAAAGTAGTATGGACAACAGAAGCGCACAAAGCTCAAAACCAATAACAATACCGACACTCATCATTATTCGTGTACAATACCAGTTCAAAGTCTGTACTAGTGTCTGTGTGATACTGCTGGCACTTCAAGATTATGTCAAAACGAGTGGATTTCTCCTAAGAATTCGAAACTTTGCGATCGAAATTTTTGAAAATATCCTATTTCATTCCTTCCCGACTTGCTCTGATCCGTACATACAATCAAATCTTGGACGAACTTGTTATGCATATATAGCATGAAATCATAATTAAACACAAGAAATCCGATGGTATTTCTTGGTAAAAGACATCTTCATATCCCTGAAAGTGATCACATTGTGGACGGACTAGTTGGGTTATTAAGCTCGGCAAATTCCGGTTCCATAAAACTGGAATTTGCTAACAAGCCGGTTGCAGAGATTGGTATCTTTAGTACCGATAATCTTAGCAATAGTGGCAAGAAGAGGATCAAAGTAGATCTGCTGGAACCTGGTCTTTTTAAGGTCCAAGATGACGATCTCGGTTTATTCGACAAGTTGAGAACTGCTACGGAGCTCGCTCAGAAATTGACAGATAACATGCTAACCTTATCGCTATTCAGAAAGGGTAAGGAAGCAATCACTTTGGGGGAAGGAGCTCATCCTTCGTTTTCAAGACTAATCACAAGGAGTGGTGATATTCAACTTAATAGTTTGAAGGAATCTACCAAATTAAGGAAGGATTTCAAAGACGAAGATTAAAGGATTCGGTCCCATATTGTTAGAAAATTGGTCAGGTTTAGAATCCAACATCTCAGCATACTCTATTTCCTCTTATAAGAATACCTTATTATTTGATTGTTAGACAGACAACAATGCGTGCGATTTAGTCCCTGAAATGATATCGGTAATAATAGTTCAGGACTCCGGTGCAATACTAGTAATAGATTGATAAAATGATAAAATTCACCTTATGATTTCCTATTGTTACCAATTGCTCACTAGGAACATTTTCAAGAAGTTAGAGCCCAGCTAATCTGGTTGCTAGTTATATTAATTAGTTGTACACACTTTAAGTGTCAATATCAAGATATCAAAATCCAACTACTTGCGGTCGACCACTCGAAGTAAATTGTGACATGGAAAAGCGCCTCAAGCTGATACTCGACTAACTACATCATTCTTATTGAACAGATAATGCAAAATTACAGCAAATAGTCGTCCATTAAAGGATTGCATTGAATGTGTAACTTGTCACATTTTTAAAATAGCCCAACTTGTAGGTTCATTTATCCTTCGTCAATATCATTTTCCTCCACCAAACATGTTTGATATTGCTTGACCTAATTGCTCAAATGGATTTTGCTCCGGCGCTGGCGCTGCTGCAGTTTGATTTTGTTGCGCCTGCGGCTGCGGCTGCTGTTCTGTTAGGCTGTTGTTAGTCTGTGTTGGCGCTGGCGCTGCTGCAGTATGATTTTGTTGCGCCTGCGGCTGCGGCTGCTGTTCTATTAGGCTGTTGTTAGTCTGTGTTGGCGCTGTCTCATTTGTCTGCCCGGACACAACTACAGTTCCCCTAGCTATGCCGTTTCTGGTACGATCGACAGGAGGAGGAGTCTCTGATTTCTGATCAGGCTGAGTTTGAATACCTGTTATGGTTAGAACCAATTGGTACGATCCTGCGGCTGGGAACTTGACTGCCTGTGTATCTTGAGAATCCTTTGCAGTCAATCCCTTCTTTTCAAAGACTTTTGTGCCGTTACTATCAAGTACTGAAAGGTCGTACAATACGTCTGCATTAAGAGCTCCTCCGGAAAATGCGTCAGTAAAGTTGAATTTGGCAGATGCTTCTATATTCATCCGAATAGGAGTCGGGAACCATTTAACATTGGCGTGGATTCCACCAGTGTCAGAGAGTAGATCAGTAGAAGTTGCACTCGCAGAAGAAGTAGAGGGTGCCGCTGCTGCTTGGCCCTGGGTGGTGGTACCATTGACAGTACTACTCACAACGGCTGGCGGGGATCCTGGCTGAGTAGTACTAAGTGCAAATTCCATTATACCACTTACGTTCCGATTATTTGTTGCAGCTCCTTCTCCTCCAAGTGATACCGGCTTCATACCTGCTGTAGTAGTAGTGGTATTACTTGGAGCTGTTGCTGTCGTGTTGGAGCCTTTCTCCTGCTGCTGCCATTCATTTGCAATTTTGATAACGTCATTCTTATTGATCAAATAATGCAATATAACGGCATCCGGAGAAGTAAATGGATCAATCGCAAGGGTTCTACCAGATATTGGCTGCCCATTAACAGTCGCGTTAAATATGCTACTACCAAAGAGAGCCTTTGGCAGCTTAATCTCTTCGTGGACAAATATAGGATTCTTCTCTAATCTCTGAACATCATAATAGAATGGCATAGCCCAAGAGAATTCACCGGTGGTCGAATTAAAGTTGAAATCTTTTATCTTGTCATAATAAGATATTAGGGTTGTATTAAATGGCTTCCCTTCATATGTCAAGTTGTCAAAATTGAAGACGTCGCCTACACTCAGGAAGGTTTCAAATTTAGGAGCCTTATCTGGAACAAAGATGTTTCTATCATTGTCAACCCCAAATATTTGGACATCAATCCTGTACAAACCTCCTTCCTGTAAAATAGGTCCTCTCAAGTTTATGGTTCCACCTGGATCCGCTACATATGCGTCTTGAAATGGGTCCCTATCTCCGAATATGGTTAAGGAACCATTTGCTGGCTCAACTTTGAGAGTCAGTAATCCATTATGTGCATGGAAAAAGTCACGTACAAGTGGTTTCTCGCCCTCAACAGGATTTGCGCCTTTGCTAACACTAATGTCGTAAGTTACATGCTGGACTGTTTCATTTGTTTTGGCGTCAAACAACCTAAATTGCAGATAAGCATTTCCCCCTGTGGCAGTCGTATAGATTGGGGGGCTTATCTTTACGAACAGGCTTCCTTCTCTATTTCCAAGACTGGCAGGGGGTAGATTTTCTTGTGTCAGGCCATCACCAAGGGCTTGTTGCATAAATGCATTTTCAAAGGCGAAGAGCATAAGAACAAAGGTTAAGATATAGACTATTCCTAATTGCATATTAGAAACGTTCACGCGGAGTAAATTCAACTCTACTGAATAAATCTTCCCCAAATTCCCTATTTAACTATTGCATTATGGCGTTTTGTATATAGCACCATCCATTGAGTGCCAAGGATAATAAAGCGATTTGTTGGTATAGTTCCTTGATTCTTTTTCGTACACTCTGATCTTTAAAGATGTTTACTCTGCATTATGCATCGATATCTGGCAGGCAAAATTTCATGTACGTTACCTTACTTGCGAGCTACGCCTGTCCTCTTTTTTCTACTTTTGGCAACACTCTAAATTTATGTCAATTTATTATTAATCTTCATATTGTCATTTTTTCTTGCATAGAAAAAACCTGGCTAAGGGAGAGTTATTCATGGTCTCCTGTTCATCCTACTCTCGATCGGAGTGACTTCTTTGGACAAGTTTAAGTTATTGGAAATTATGTTATTGGAAAATAAGTCCCTTTTATTCAAAAGGCGTCGCGAGGAGGCGGCGCAGCTAGATGTTCAGCTTCACGATTTTTGACAAAATACAAACACCTAAAATTATCCATATTGTGACAGAATTCATATTGATACATACACATTCAATCACTTTTATCATGACCAACTTGCATACGGTCTGAAGTGGCAAATTGACTATCTACAGCCATGAACTTCTCAAGTTATCCTAGTCCTATGTATTGTACAAGACTATCAGTTAGTACTAATTTCCCAGAAAAGGTATTGTAAACCGTTTATACTTTGGTCTGAGACCCCCCTCATCCCCGTAGGCGTACTTCAGTTCTTAAATCAATCAGTCATGAATTACCGTTACCATGAAGTCTTGGTACTCCAACACGGCTCCAAAGCTTGAAACTAAGAGTTCAAAATCATTGATTCATTCATTTATAGTCAAAGAGCATGAGGGTCTGACAATAAACCCATATCAAGGATGCCAGCATCGATGTGGATACTGTTATGCAACTTATGAATGGTCACCTGATTTTTATGACAAGATATATGCCAAAAGCAATGCTCCTGAGATTTTGGAACGGCAGCTCAAATCATCTAAATTTAAGTGTATGAAGCCTGTAATGATATCATCTGCAACTGATCCATATCAACCAGCAGAAATAAGGTACGGGCTTACGCGTAGATGCATTCAAGTACTGCAAAAATACAAAGCGTCGTATTATGTGTTCACAAAATCAACTAACATACTTAGGGATTTGGATCTTCACAAGAGATACAGAGACAATTGTTTTTTGGTGTGGTCCATTACTACTTGTGACGAAAAAATAAGACGCCTGATAGAACCTGGAACGCCTCCAGCCGATGCCATTTTCAGCGTAATAAGAAAATTTGTTGACGCTGGAGTGTGCTGTGCAGTAAATATTGATCCTATATTGCCTCTCATCACCGATTCTGAAGTTCATTTAGATGAGATACTAGACGCATGTAGTGACAACGGTGTTGGGTACGTTTTTGGAGCTGTACTAAGACTCAGAGCAGATATTTGGGAAAGGATGAAAACAGTATTGATATCGCTTGATATACGTGAAGGAATTCCCCAGTACCAGAAAACCATTTTTCAATTTTTAGAGCCCATACGATCTGGAGTCAATATTGGGTCATCTAAATCATACGAAAACAGAATACTTGGAAAACTGAGAGACAGAGTCAAGAGCAAAAATATAATACCCGATTTTCCGGCTTTTCTTTGGAACACACCTGCCATGCCTGATCAAAATGCGAATACGATCAACCAGGGCAATCAAATTACATTAATGAAATACGTATAATGTCAATTCAATGAGAGTTGGAGTTACTATACACCAATATGGCCTGTAGTAAATAATAGTCCATGGTAACAACAATGTAAAGACGGTTCGATTGGGCTAATTCTAGTTTAATGCTCGCCTTGCGCAATGGCATAAGTGAATTACTCGTAGCTAAATACTACGTGGATAGATGAGCTGTTCAGATTATCATACGAGCGTATCATAAATATG
>JAATVR010000013.1 GCA_014523665.1 Nitrososphaerales archaeon TH526 | reverse complement strand
GGGAATAATTTGTAAACCAACTTTGACCAATTCTAATTGATGCCCAGACGATCGTGCCGATATCATGGTGTCTCAATATGATTACTCGAAGCAGCAACCGAAGTGATGATTTCATAGAGTAGTGTAATACTTATAATGAATAATTTCAAATATATAATTATATGGTGTTATACGGGCTTTTATCCGGTTTCGTAGTTGAGGGAGGACTCATTCTCGGTCTGACTGCGGCAGAAGTATTAGCAAGTTATTGGAACAATAAAAATCGGACAAATCCAGAAGGATCGCCTCCTTCCCCGCCTCAAAAAGTATATTTTTTCAATAGAAGGATGCATCATGGTCAAATAGGTGCATTATTAATGCTGTCTCTATTTTTTAGAGGTACGCCTGTTCCTGCAGCTATACTTGCTGGCTTAGGCATTGGACTTGTTAAAGACGACTACGCCGATTTCAAGGAATGGTTTCTCTTCAAAAAGAAGGACGAGAATGAAAATGAAAAATCCTCCAAACCTGATCATGATAACGATTACTATTCAGGTAATCAAGAAGTTATTGAAGGATGTTTGCATGGTGAGAATATTGATGGTGAGAATATTGATATCACAGCTTCAAACAAGCCCGTTTTATTATCAGTGTATAAAAAAATAGTTACTGTAGTTGAAGCGCAATTCGAATCAGTTAGCGACATAAAATCACAATCAAGGGAATTGCGAAGGCAAAGAATACGTACTTATTATAGATTCAAGAGATGGGAAAAGGTTAATCGCTGATAAGGCCGAAAAGGCAAATTGTAATTAGTAATGCAAGTCAGCAATAGATTTTTTTCGATAATAAAGACTTGGATACAGCATTGATGTCAGGATCTGACTGTCGGTAGCTGAAACATCACATACAAAAAAATGAGTAAATTCAAGCAAATATGCAAACATAGAATAGCGAACAGAATGGAATAGTCAATGACGTAGAAGTTTATCACTATTTCTATTTGAATAAATATTGCAATATGAAATGCCTGGATCTCCTTACCACAGATAAACTTTATGTTAAGGAAGTTATGATCAACAAGAATTAGCTCTAACTTTTGTAGTTATAATAAATATTGATCCAAAAATAAACTTGTCATGTCATAGGGATGTTTTCTTAGGAAAGGAAGAAAAAGAGGTAATGCACCACATCAAACAAACATCGATAAAAATTGTGAATTTACACAAAGTTATTTGCTTCAACATTGGATTACTAGATCTGACAAGTACTAGATCAAATACTATATTTTATGTGAATGATATTATTCCGATCGAATGAGCAAATATGCTTATGCTATACTCTATTTTAATGACTGCTCTAGGTATATCCGAAGCTTTTTCTTCGCTGTTCGAAAGAGTTCATCTTTCATAATATCCAACGGTTTAGTCTTTGGTGTTTCATTTGGGTCTGCTTGACCAGGTAATTAGGAATTGGGTTAGGAAAGTTTGCCGCTCATTGTGTAAACACTCATGTAAACAAATTGACATTGTGCTTCACCGTGAAACTCATAGATTGCCGTTCATAGACAGATATAACATCTCTTAAAATATGTGTCTCAGAGAAAGATAGCGGAATGTTAGCCAATAGACCAAATTGAATCACAACTACTCTCACAGTGTATGGTACCCGCTAAACCTATGTCGCATAAGTCCGGCCTGAGATTAGGTATCAGTATTTATCTGTCTTTCGTCTTGTCCCCAGTAAAAAAGTGTTCACGTATCTTTCCTATCTTTTGATTTGCTTTGTAACCAAATTTACCAGTCTTGATGATTTTAAATGATTTAACAGTCATCTTCATGAATTTTAGAGGTAACAAGATTGGTATTAATGCTGCTATCACCACATCAAGCCAATAATGTTGAAAGAAAATCTTAAGATTCTTTTCTACAATTAAATATTTCAAAAATAAGTCAAAGACAAGAACTATAAAAATAATCCAGGGAACAAATTCAAAATAGACTTCCATTTCATGCGGAATGGCGATGATTTGCTCATGTAGACCAAATATTTCATAGTCAAATACTAAGAAGCCCAGAAAGAAGATCACAAGTAAAAATAGAACAGAGGTGTCTGCAAACTTAGAGAGTTTTTTAAGTTTGGCATGTTGATTTTGGTGTGTTGATCCCATAGGGCTATTAGAGTTATCCATAGTTATGTCAGATTTATTCTGATCTGTGAATATTTACTGCTTAGGTCGAGCATTTGGACAAATTAGAATAGATTATAATTATACACTCTCTCTCTGCATCACGTACTTTACTGATTATATCACAATTTGCAAATGATTGCTTCATGCAAAAACTGATTGAACTTCAGAAAATTATCGAAGAGAAAATTGGATCTCTCAAAGAAGAAGTAGAAATAGGAACAAACGTGAAACTGAATATGTTATACACAGCTGATCGGCGCGATGAAATAGAGTTTCTCCAATGGACTACAAGAACCATCCAATCAATACTAAACCGGGATATTGAAGAGCGGCAACAGCTTGGAGTAACCAAAAAGCAATTAGAGATGATGGATGCGATTGAATTTGAGAACACACTTCAAGAAAGAGTAGAAGAGCTAAATTTAAAATTAAAAGACTGCAATAATTTACGAGAGTCAGATATCTTGATAAACGAGATAGATATGCTTGAAAGTATTCTGGGGCGCTTGTCTGATCTGAAATATGGCGGAGACACGAGCAATAGAAGTCGCAAATGCTAATAATGACTTTAAGCAAGCAAATCGTCTAAGAAAGCAGTTAATTAAGACTTAAGATACTGAAGATGAAATCAGCGCTCAATGTTCAATTACTAAATCAGGATTGACATCTTAGTTGGACGAAAATCTTATGATAGATGGATGTTTTCTCTTTAAACACATTTCAATAAGAAGCTGCAGCTCTCGCATGCGTATACTAACTTATCGAAGCTGGAGCATAATTCCATTATGTCATTACACCACGGACATTCAATCTCATTCTCTAATTCCGTTATCACTGGCTCTTCTTTTTGCTCCGATAGACTGGATTCTTTAATTGTCTTGAGAGCTTGATTTTCGGGCTCCGTATACTTAGTATTTGTATCACTGGAATACATAGCTGAAGTGAAAGAAAACGATAACTATTGTGACTTTTCATGTGATGGTATCAAAGAACAGCAAAAGATACTAGATGAAATCATTGATTTCTCTAAATATAATCCAGAATACGGCTTAGTTATGGTTGGAGAGATAATGGAGATGGTTTATTATACTAAAGATAAACTGACCCCGACTCCAGATGGCCACGAAATTATTTACGGAGACTAATAAAAAAATAAGTGGGGTTAGTCGTTGTCACAGTCTTCACTGTTGTCAGAGTCGAAAGCTGGTCCAACACTATCGGCGTGATCACTTGGATTGCCCTCATCTTGATTTCCGACGCCTTCTCTTGGTGTATCTCGGTCTGCATCACCGGTTGGATTTGATGCATGTTGTCCGAACACGCCTGGATCAAATGTTCTTGCGGCATCACTTGTTACTTTTCCCCAACAGTTTTCTTCACCAGTGTCGTCACCGGTTGCATCATCGCCGCCTGGTCCATCCCGAGGCGTATCTTGTACACCATCTTCATTGTCATCACCCGCTCCAACTCTGTCCGGTTGTGGGTTATCTTGCCCCCCGCCATGTGGTTCTCCACTCATTCCAGTAGTTGCCTGTACTTGTATCGGTGTTGTCGTCAGTAGTGTTGTGGTTGCTGCTACTATAGCTAATAGTAGTATTAGAATCGGTTTCATCGTAATGCCGCATTCAGCAAAGTTGTATATATTTGTTAATGATAAGCCATAAATACCATACTT
>JAATVR010000162.1 GCA_014523665.1 Nitrososphaerales archaeon TH526 | reverse complement strand
TACCAGTTATGTTTAATATCCGCAGGACAGTTAGTGCTTTGCCGGATTCGATATGATCTATGACCGTCCCCTCTTTGATTCTCCTAACAAGAAGTTGACTAGAATCGGACATTATATTTTCAGATAACCAATGTGAATAAAAAGTGTATGCGTGTAGCTATTGCAAAGAACGTATCACGAGCCCTTCCCGGATCCCCTTTCAGAATCATGATAATGCGATCTGGATATTCTTCAAAAAAAGCTTCTGGTTTTTGCATTGATTGATAAATGAATTTAGTAAAAGAAAGTGTTCACACATTGTCGCAGATATAGAGAATGAGTTTGGCTCTAGGTTTTTCCTCGGCTACTATATTGTCGGTGTGGATTGAAAGTCTAACCTCAAATGACTTTAGAATTCCTGAATGCAAATAAAATAGAGAAACGAACTAGTAACTTAAAACAAACTTACGAAAGAAGTTGTTGTGTGGAGATTCAGGCAAGTGCTAGACTCCTGAGTTGAACCTTGTGAGACTTGGATACTCAACTAAATAATTTATCGTGATCGATTTTCAAAATAACCAAATCTTGGCTCCGTACTGAATTTCGATGACTAGCTAATTTACTTCTGTAGATTTTGCAATATTGTGACTTAATTCGCCGGCATCGAATGGCTGATCTTGGCGAAAAAGAGTATTACTTGGTAGCTTATTGCCCAGTCTGTATACCCATTCTTTCCCTTTCTTTATCCTAGTAAGTCTTCCTTTCTCCGAATATCTCGAGAGATAGGTGGAGATGATGCTTAATTGTATTGGCTCAACATATTCTGCTTCAAACATTTCTTGTATATCTGATGAAGTGAAAGCGTTTGAACTAAACTTGTTCGCCACGACGCTCCAGATTTTGTCTCCTACTGAAACAGGCCGATTTTCATCTACCCTGCCATTTGAACCGAATAAGGAATTACCTTCACCATGACCGGTTCCGTCGTAATTCTTCGTCTTCCCATCCATCATACTCATGAATTCATATAATTTTAGAATCTTTGTTTTTGATATGCTACCTTCTAGAGAAAGGTTGTACTTACCTCCCTCCTCATCTTCCATTTCTATCTTTATCTTTTTCTTTCCTAAGTTCAATTTCTGGAATAGACTACAAATTCATCATTCGAATCAAGTACTTAAGGCAAGAAGTCATAGTAGTAGTGACTAAAAGATTAGCTTTAGTTAGCTAAACTGTCCCGAACGTAATAGTACACAATAATATGGACATATATCCCTAACTTAAATCAATAAAAAATAGCTTAAATTAGATTACCATACGTTATTTTCAGAAGCATAGTTATGGTTCGCAACAAGAATTTATCCACGGGGGCTATAGTAATATCTACATTCGGAAGTGAAAAATCATTGCGTGATATTGCACACGAAATGATAATGAATGCAAAATTATGCGCCTGTGTAAGTTACGTAAAAGTGCGCTCTTTGTATTTGTGGGAGAATAAGCTAAATGATGAGGAAGAGTTCATTGCGCTATTCAAGACAACTAGGAAAAAAGCCAAAGAGCTGAGGAATAGGATAGAAAAACAGCACCCATATGATGTTCCTGAAATCCTCGAAATATCTATAGACAAAGCTTCTAGGCCTTACCTAGACTGGCTAATTGGATCTACATCAATTGCAGCTGGCAGCGATAAATAGAGAGAACAATTAACGCAATGAGTATTGAGAAAAGATTAAGAGGTTTCCATCGTTAGAGATACCACTTAAACCTGCTTAGAGAAAGTCAACCCAGATGCCTGGCCCTTATCTTGTACTGCTCTCAGGTAGTGATTTGATATCTCAGTACTGAAACAATTCCTCCAAGTGACGACACTCTCATCCCGATGTCCGTGGAAGAGTCTATAGCAAATGCGGAAGCCCCTTGGCTTTCTATCGTATTTAGCAACTTAACCAACTCGTCTTCTTCGACGGTTCCAAATATCGAGCTAGAGAAAATCACCGATTCTATGGCACGGAGAGATGCGGCTCTTGCTACTTCTGCAAAACCCATCGCGAATCGATTTTCCCCTCTGCTTACAAAGATCATGATATCATCCAACAATGATAACACCATCGAGATTTTGCTGTTTTCCATGACTTCCTTCATTCTCGGTGAACGAACGAACAACAATACCCCATCTTCACCTGCCACATCAATACCTTCGATAACAGAGGCCAGTTTTGCCAAGTTCTGGTCCTTTCGTACAAGAAAGTTAAACAGCCGTTTTTTCGTTTCTCCCGGCCCGAAAATGATGACTTTATCAGTTGTGTGGTCAGTATCGTCAGCGCTTAACTGCGATTTTACGACTTTGATAATTTCATCGAAGAACTGTTCAGGGTCACCAGTTTTAGTAGTCGGACCATGGTATCTTTTCCCGCTTTGACCTGAATAAATATTAGGAATTATTCCCAAATGCGTTCCGCTCAACCTGGCTACCGCGCATTCTTGGAGATCCACAGCTACAAGAAGATAGAGAGTAGTATCGGAAAACCTCTTGATAATATTTTTTTCGTAAGGTAGCCAATCCCTTTTCTTTTCAATGGTAATACTATCCCCTATCCCAATAGTTAGTGAATGATAAGAACCTCGAGGTACAAGTTCACTACTTGCATTGGAAATTATTCCTTTTATTCGGAGTCTGTCGACCATCTTGTCGAATCCTAAACTGTCAACTCGAAGCCACACTTTGACGCTGATTCGCTCTCCTCTATCTGGCCGAGAATATTCTTTCTCTTGTTTAATCACTCGAGTTGTACTTGCAACGACTAGGTCGTCACGTGAAAGTATTCTTCTTATAATGAATAGGTCATCTGCGTCTTGAGGAATTAGAAAGTAAGCCTTCCCTTCCGATCCCTTTACTTCCTTGACAATCATGCTGCAGTCATCGCGATCAAGAGGGTTGATATCTTGATTTACTACTGTGGGGTACTTATTGACTATTGGAAGTCGGAGAATGCGCTGAAGACGAAGGCGAGGGAGGCGGAGGTTGAGAAGTTGATGATGATGATGGAGATGATGATGGTGTTGAATGAGAAGTGGTAGGTTCTGCAGCAGCACCAGGAGCTGATGGCAACGGCTGGTCAATATTTTGCGAAGTTTTTCTCGAATGAGAAGCCCTAAGGTAGTTGTCTACCCACTCTTGTGTTAACACCCCTGATTCAACCATATTTACAAGCGCATTCGACGAGGCATCTCCTTGCACTTTACCTATTTTCTTTCTTGTCTGTCGCCACTTCAGTCGAGTATTCCCACTCTTTGATGAATAGATGATACCCAGAATTTCCTTAGCATTCACGAACGTCATTTCCCGAATTCGTTTCAATGTAACCTTATCTGCTGCTTCGATATAGATTGCTCCAGGACCCTCCTCTCTCTCTGGAAATACCTCAAAGTCCTTAAGGTAGCTTTCCGGAATAAACGATCTGCAAGTACTAACAATTATAAACTTTCGAAAACTCTCAAGAGAAGAAGTAGTTTCTATAACGACCAATTCATATTATAAGATGAGTTCAGCTCCTTATCAAGTTTATGAACAAGCTTTTATGAAATGATTTGATTATCACGTTTTTAGTAATGACAAACTCCAAACTCAAGATCTTCGTCACATCTGATTTCGGTAGGTTTTTTTTGTCATCGTTTGTCAGCAAAGAATTGATATGAACTTAATTTAAATGTCATCCAACCAAGTAGATTCGCGTTTTCTAGAAGACTGACAGGTCTTCTCTGCCTTCAGAATTTTTTTTTGATTTTCCAGTTACTCCGAGAAACGATTTACAATTCGCCGTCGGTAACTACTTCATAACATAACAATATGAAAACTACTTCAGTTATGAAAAAGTGTGCGAAGGGCTAGGCGCCCGCCATTCCGTTTCTGAGTTCTACTCCCTTGTGATCGTCGTCGGCTGAAGACTCTGCTGCGGCCTTGTGCATCTCTGACATTGCACAACCCATCTGCGCTTCTGATTTCCCTCTTCTCATTGTTCCTCGATAAAGACCAGCTTCAAGGGTCTGTCCATGTTCTTTCTCCCAATCTTCGACCGGGATGCTGTACTTCTTCTGTATCCTGTCCCTGTACCATTCTGGTATTACGTTAAATGCACAGAAAGGAATTATTCTAAGATCCGGTGTCAAATAGTGTATGTCGCATCTCTGCAAACGCTCCAAGTCTTCATTGTATTTATCCTGAAAATGCATCATTCCGAGGAAGAGAGACCTGCCATGCCACGATCCTACTGAATCGAAGTTGCGTTTCAGCAATATACTGGAGAACATCTTGGCTAAGTCCAATCCTCTCGGTTGTTTGCTCTTGTCAACAAATTGGCCTATTTTTCTCAAGACCTCAAGCATTTTCCAGTACCTATTAGAACCAGACTTTATTTCGTCAACCTTCTCTTCAAAGTATTCTAACAGACCTTTAATGTCAACGAAAGATGTTAGAGGTACTAGCTTTTTGGTTTCACTGTCTTCAAAGACATACGTTCCTGCACCGCAGGCAAAGTGAATTGACAGTTCGTATTTTGGTTTCTTTGAAAATGCCTCAATGACGTTTGTCATTGGCATACATGATGGAACTGGGAACCAACCATCTGAAGGAATTTCACCATTAGTCTGCTCTTC
>JAATVR010000012.1 GCA_014523665.1 Nitrososphaerales archaeon TH526 | reverse complement strand
GGTAAAAGGAAATAGGATATGATTAGTACCAATGATAGGGTAATTAGGAAGAGTGTAGTGATTGATGCTCCTCCAGATATGGTCTTCAAAGCAATTAGTGATGAAAAGGAATTAATGGTGCTGTGCCAAAACTATATTCTCCACCAAGAGCTAGAACAGGCATCTGAAGCTTAATCTTAGAGAATTCTTTATTTTGCTCTTCCTCTATTGGGAAAGATCTGTAATACTCAAAACCAGCGCGCATTCCCCCAGGTGCAGAATAATGGCTAACATACTCGTCTATGTCGGCTTCGGCAATTGCCTCTGGATTATATGCCCATACCTTATAGAACATCGACAAATAGTCTCGCTCTTTGCCTTCTACAAGAAATTCGGGTATGTCGGGTACCTGATGAAACGGAATATGCCAAAGCCTACTATCAGTCTTTATGGGCAGAATACCCAAGACGGGAACATCTAGTATTACTAACTTACTTACGTTATCAGGATGAATGGCTGCATAGGAGTATGCCGTCTGAACTCCTATATCATGTCCTACTAAGTTAATTTTCTGTTTAATCCCCAACTGAGTCATAAGTTGGTAGATATCTTCTGCAGTAGTATTGCCATCGTATCCTGAAAATGGTTTTGAAGAATCTCCAAGTCCTCGAAGGTCAGGTGCGACTACGGTATAATTTTTAGCCAAAGCTGGCATAACATGATGCCATTCGTACCAAGTTTGTGGCCATCCATGCAACAATACTACAGGGTCCCCTTGGCCTCCAATTACATAATGCATTTGAATACCATTAACAGTTGCTTTATGATGCGAAAATGTCATATTATCCATCTCAAAAGATAGATCTTCGACTGGGTTTTCTATATTAAATGCTGTTTGATTAGATACAAATTGTTTTTGCTTCTGTGCTGTAATTTGCTGTTGATGGAGAACAATTGAAGAAGTAACAAGAAGCATGACTATTAGAGCAGAGACTATAGCTACCTTACAACGTAACAGTCTGCTTTGATCCAGTAGTCGGGAAAGATTTTCTGTCGTTTTCCAAATTTTCATCACATCCGATTTTTTCGTAGGCAATAACTCAGTAGTCGTTATAAAATGATCTGTTATTTAAAGATATCTTTAATTATTAGAGCCCAATATACATGAATAATTAAACTTGTTCGTGAAGTGAGGAGATAGAATTAGTCAACGCAGTACTATGATATACAGAGAAGGTCAAGAAAAAATAAGCCTGAAAATATTCTATAGTGGATAATAAGCCATCAAGGAGGAGTTACACATGCCAACTGTAACAAGCTGGAGTCTTGCCAATTTGCCTGAGAGGGTATAGTTCGGAAGTGAGCTATTCATTTGTGATTAAGGCTTTTTGTACAGAATCTTCCGCTAGCCTCCTTTTTGCCAACAACTGTTTATGCCTGAATTTAATATTTCTTGGATTCGACCTTAATTTATGGCTACAACATGGACACCAAATACCTCCATCCCATTTTATGAATATTTGGCAAACCTGGCATCTCTTTTGTCCGCTTTCATACCTCCCTAACTTGAATTTGGCCCTTCCAGCTTTGTGCCGAACACATATTCCCTTGCAGTACATCTATTAGGAGCGTTGATACGATATGGTATCAACCCTTATTAGAGTAGGTACCTAGCGAATGATAAAATCATATGGCATGATGATTTTATCATGCATTGTGTATAAAATACATGATATAGAATTATGTATTAATTGGGCATTTTCATGTCCGTGTAATGGATTTATGATTTGTAAGCACAATGAATAATGCCTTTGGCAGCGGATCCAATGTACCTTGGTATACCGTTTCCTTTATTCGTTCAATTTTAAATGCTTCCTTTTCAAAAATTTGACTTATTTGTATCTTAGAAAATTTGTATGGACCTTCGTCTCTTTTCTCTTCGATACTGAAGCATTTCAGAAATAGCATCCCATTATCTTTAAGGATTCTTTTTATCTCCTTGACGTACCTTGTTCAGTCACTGGGTTGGAAAACATGGAAACATCCACGGTCAAATATATATTCATAGTCATCATCTTTCAACCTAGAGTCCAATATGTTATCAATAACAAAGACGACATTAGGTTCATTGGCATATACTTCCATCGCTCGATAGAT
>JAATVR010000161.1 GCA_014523665.1 Nitrososphaerales archaeon TH526 | reverse complement strand
GTCCACATTTCTTTTGTGCTGCCCTCTAGAAAATGATGTACAAATCCCTCGTCAGCAATAGCATTTGTAAGTAAAGAAAGTGAGAAAAGCATCCATGATATGAAATTATAATAATCTTTTCGGCTTGCAGTGAGAATGATAACAGCGGGTATGATAAAGATCAAATCTAGAACGACGTACAAGATTGAAAGTACTAGGTCAATGAAACCAGCTCTAGTCTCTCCTACCAGGAACTGCTCTGCTGACACAAGAAGTTCTGATGGGAATATTATATTATAGGCGATTGATAATCCACAAATAACAATAACTACTATGACAGTTAGTGTATGGATCTGAGTGCGGCGTACTAGTCTGAGAACGCTAAAAAGATGCAATGACAAAAATACATATCCTATGATCCAGAAAAGATCTCCCAATGAAACCACTAACGACTGTTCCTCATCAAAATGAAATACAAAGTGTCCGTATGCAAGAGTTAAGTCAGCCAAAAACCATCCAATTATCCCTAATGTCAAAAATAGCAAAGACTGACCGTGTACTCCATTGAAGCCATACCGACAAACAGTAATAACCCCCGCAGCGCTTGCAATGCATGCTGTTACGTTTAATGCGACTACAGTTATAGAATAATGCTGGCTCGGAAATAATGATAATAGAGATATTACGATCAGATTCGCAGTTGCGATAAACGATCCCAACATTATACCAAATCTTATCAATATGCGCTTACGTTGGTATGGGTGAATGCGTTTATGCATCAGGCATACTAGATCCTCAATACTTATTATTTGAACTGATATTGGAAGTAAGATGCAGAATGGGGCAGACCAGAACCTGGTAACTTGCCACGTCTACTCTGTCTTATGGTTTGAAGAGTATCTATAAGTTTATTTCCAGATGAAGATGTTCTTACCAAAGAAATCGAAGCATGGCGTGGGTAACAATCATAACTAAAAGTTATATAGATCTTTGAACTTCATGGATTCACCGAATCATGATAAGAAACACGAAAAGTTTCAACTATAAGAGTATACATCTGCTTATTCTAGCAGTCTCGCTAATTACTGTAGGTCTTGCTGAATCATATCAAGCATTCGCAAGCAGCAACAACTCAAATGATGATGACAATTCTGGAGCGAGTGGTAAGTCACGTGAAGATCTAATTAATCAGCTCTGCCGGTCTGTTCCAGATAATCCTGCGCAAGCAGAATTGGCTGCGTCAGCATTAGGATTCCCTGGCGATGCTGGTGCCGCAGCGAACGCTCTTTGTTCGTTGAGATGAGAAAAATAACCGATCGGAAACAACGACCAGATCATAAACAAATCATGTGGGGTGTTTATGTTCTAATCACTCTTCTCGGACTATCATCTGTAGTATTCACTGCTGAAAATATAACGACAAAGCTATATGCTTCATTGACTATCTATTTATAGACCAAACTAAAAAACCATATTATCTGATTCATACTAATCAAAATTGTCGCCATTTATTCAACGATCTTCATCTTCATATTTGACAGTTCTGCTGACATCATTAACAATTCCCCCTAGGGAAATCATTCTGACACTTTATTGTCAGTCAAGACAAGTAATAACGTTCAACAGCAAGTGAGCGTAGATTGCTAAAAGTGTTCAATACATTTTCTTAACGGTTAACAAATTAGTCTTTGGCCAATGTTTACAAAAAAATGTCTCTGTTAACAATGTTAACAAACTTAGAACAACCAATTGGAGCAGTAACATGGTCATCGGTGGCTAGATTAGTTAACACTCATCTCTAATCGGGTACTGCCGCAATAATATGCCAGATGATGGAATTCCGAGAATAAATTTAGTATTTCAGTCGTCTTCGGGATGTGAGCCTCAAATGACCTATTTCTTTATATCATTAAACATATATGCAGCATTCGACATGTAGTAGACTAAATATTTTTCAAATAGCCCAATAAAACCATCCAGTAATATCTAATGTTTTCTGTAGATTAGTTGATGCGACGGACTATAGAATGTAATTGCAATCGTGGGATTACTAATTTTAAATATGTCAGAATTGGATTAAACGATTCCATGGTAGAACTTGAATGTAATATTTGCAATGGTTTGATTGGGTGGTGGCAAAGCCGGGCAGAAAAGATAATGCCATTAAAGCGAGCATGGTCTCGGAAAGAATGCTTGGCCATGCGCTAAGTTGTAATAGAAAAAATATCAGATTTATAATAGTATCTGTTTTTGCTTAACTTAGATAAACATAACATTCGCTAAACTCAATATGAATACCAAATATATTGCGTTCATGGCATTAGTCACTGGAACTTTAGTCGGAACTGTAGCAATAGCAACAGATAGTGCTTTTGCAACCGAAAATAACCAGGTAATATCTCAAGATTGTGGCAGCGAATTGGAATCATTGAATACTGGATGTCAAAACACAGCTTCACAGATTGAGGGCGATGAGCACGCAGTATCACTTGCATCACAACAAACATTCGAAGAAGAGGAAGAAGAGAACACACCGGCACCCCCAGGCCAGCAAAGCATCACACCATCAATAGTACTACCACACTAATCAGCCATACAAATTGGCAACAGTACACTTTGACATATTTTTAATTTCATTTATTATACAAGAGAACCTGGTATATGAAGATGTTTGGCTGTGCTGTGACACTTGTATGGTTCTGATAGAAAATAAATCAGATTTATGGGAAAGTCCGATGTTGCTTAATGCAGATAAACACCACTCTCACTAAACAGGACTCATCGAATCATAATTCTAAAGATAATATAGGTGACTTACCGATGTGAATCAAACTTTTCAAGATAATTTCTACCATCTGATGTTATAACTAGCTCGTTAAAGTGATTTGTAACTACATAATGTATTTGTTTCAAAG
>JAATVR010000160.1 GCA_014523665.1 Nitrososphaerales archaeon TH526 | reverse complement strand
TCTCTATATCTGACAGTTACAGTATCGTCCACCAGCGTCTGCTGGTCTATGGTAAATGCAAAGGGGGCTCCAATTTCTTCTAGCCGTCTGTAACGTCTACCAATCGAACCTGATTCATCGTAGACCGAATCGAAATCTCTTTTTAGGAACGAATGGATTGTCTTAGACTTCTCTAACATAACGGGTTTTGACATAAGGGGAAGGACTCCAAAAGTAATAGGAGCAAGGTAAGGGCGGAGTCTTAGGACGACTCGGTCATCATGTCTAAAATCTTCATAATAAGAGTGTTCTAGGATACTGTAAAGGCTTCTATCAATCCCCATCGACAGTTCGAAAACGTGAGGTAAAACTTTGGTCTGGTTGCTCGACTCAACAACCTCAAGACTATGGTTACTAGTTGACGAATGGCCTTTCAGATCATAATCTGCACGGTAGTTACAAGCTACAAGTTCTAACCAACCTATGCTGGTTTCTACCTCAAAATCGAATGCAACATCAGAATAGAAAGCCTTTTCATCATCGGCTAATTTTCTAAATCTAGTTCTCTTCATGTCGATTCCTGTTTTGCTATAGAACTCTGTCAATATCCCCAGATAATATGCAACTAGCTTATTGGGTAAGAGGCCCCGCTTCAAACATTCGTAGGCAGTTATATCTCGGAAATACTCGTCATCATACAGATTGAACAGAGTATCTCGCACATCGTCAAACTTGGGGATCTCATCTAACCGGTCAGGGTTACAAAAGACTTCAATCTCAGCCTGATAAAATTCCCTAAGTCTTAATAGGCTCTGTCGGGGTGCAATTTCATTTCTAAAGCTCTTGCCTACCTGAGCAATCCCTAGTGGCAATTTACCTCTCATTGTCTTGAATACTCGCGCGAAATCAACAAAAATTGTTTGGCACGTTTCAGGTCTCAAATACGCCTCATCATGCGAAGAACCAATACCGACCTTGAACATCATATTGAATCGGGTTACAGGTTTAAACTCTCCTTTGCAATTTTGGCATTGGATATGGTTTTCTGCTATCATTGAGTTCAGGACTATTTCAGAACTACCTTCCGGAACAGGTTTCTTCATTTTTTCAGAGAGATATCTATCTGCACGAAATATTGAATTGCAGTTCTTACATTCGATCAGAGGATCACTAAAGTTACGTAAATGCCCAGACGCTTCGAAAACACTCCTGCTCATTATCTGTGACCCATCAATCTCCATCATGCCGTCTCGCCGTACCAACTCCCTTCTCCAGAGTGCTATGAATTTGTTCTTCATATTCACTCCTACAGGGCCGTATTCCCAGAAACCTGCAGGGGCATCAGGGTAGATTTCGCAGCTAGGAAAGTAAAATCCGCGTTCAAGTGCAAGTTTCATAATTTGGTCGTAATTAGTCATAGTATTGCTGGAGTCAAACATCTTTAGGTTTTAAATTTGTTGGTAGATGAATGTAAGCCCATGGTTTGAACCATCAATAGGGAACCTGCCATCAATCATGATTTCAACTTCCATATCTGTGAGTCGGAGGTACTCACTGCATATTAAGTCAAATGGGGGAACCAAAATTTCAAGGGGCATTGTGACTGGGTATCAGCCTGATCGCTTGGATGCACACACAGGTCAACCGAATCGGATCATTGTATTATTAGATTTATTAGTGTAAAACAAGGCAAAACCGTGAATGTTCCAACAATAGATTAGTCTTAGCACCGCTGTTATTTTATAAGTGCAAACGCAATAATAGATTAGCAGCTATGAATATTCGGCTCGGAACTGCCGACTTGGCAAAATATCCTTTTCTGAATGAGGCAGCCGAATATATGCATCAAACTTACTTCAATCTTGATGATCTTAACCTACCGGAGCTCGGACATATAGTAGAAAGAGCTTCGAACAGGTTAAGAAGTGAAATAGAACACGGCAGACCAGATTACACTCTAGAAAGACACGAAGTCGAGATATTGACATTTCTTGTCGGAATTCTGATCATCAAAGCAATAAATTCCGACAACCTAACAAAAAAGCATTGCTTATTTGAAGCGCTAAGAGCCGAAAAATTTCTTGTGCGTGATTTGAAAGCACAGGGGGAACTTTCAACTAAGAGACTATTGCTTTTCAAAATCTTTAAAGAGCTGTTAAAAATGGACGTGCTCCCCAGTTTGAAATACCAGTTGATGTTTGAGGTGAAGGTAGCAGATTATCTAAAAAGGTCTCACCTGTTTCACGAGCAAGAATGGAAGCTTATCAACAGACTGGTGCACGACGGTCGAGTATTTCTCGACCCTGATGAGACCGTGCGGTTAATTCGAGCTGAGGTAGCAAATCTCTTGCTAGAAAGAATAAGACAAATGAACCCATCGCACATTCCATCAACCATAAGAGAACAGGCACATATTCTAAAAGCGAGCATTCCAGTGGCTAGTAGCAAACTTGACAATTCTCCATTGGCTTTTCCTCCTTGTATAAGCCACGCTTTGGACGAAATGACAGCTGGAGAGAATCTACCTCATTCTGCGAGGGTGATGCTCGCCACTTATATGCTTGCTATAGGAAAAAACATTGAAGAGATAGTCTCACTTTTCAAAAATGCCCCAGATTACGACGAAAGAGTGTCTAGATACCAGGTCGAACACTTAGCAGGAGAAAGAGGAAGTCATGTTCGCTATTTGGTCCCTTCTTGTGCCAAATTAAGAAATGACGGTCTCTGCTTTGCTACGAGCCAGTGCGATGGGTTGATAAATCCAGTACAGTTTGGAAGAGCAGTCAAATTCAACCGAGGGGAAACAAACGTGAGCCAAAGATGAAAAGTCTGAAACAATAATGACCCTGACCAAAACAGGCCAAGATTTGCACCTAATGAAAATTGCGTTCAGAGAATTCTATTTCAATTACGGGAACAAGGTAGAGGAACCATCAAAAATACAGAATCGCGAGTTCGGATTAATGAGTTTAGATGGTGTGATGAAGAGACATCTTAAGTTTTCAAGTTTGGGAGGATTGTTTGCGTCATTGATATTGGAAACTCCCTCAGATGTTTTTGCGTCGAACGCGCTGTACGACTTTCCAGTACTCCCGATAAGTGAAAAAGGGTGGCGAGGTGCAGATCTAATTTTTGATATTGATCTTAAGGATCTAGACTTAAAATGCCGGCAGTCTCATTCATTTAGGACATGCCTTTCCTGTAGTAGCAGTTACCTCTCAGGCTCTGATGAAAGTTGTCCAAAGTGCAGTTCAAATAGCTTTGCAGAATCAATTCTACCCTGTGATAAATGTATCAAAGGGCTAAAAAATGAAGTTGCGAAATTGCATAGTTTCCTTACCTCTGACATTGGGATAAGTTCTGAAAAGATCATCACATATTTTTCAGGCAATAACGGTTTTCATATCCACGTTCTAGATGAATCATTTAATGATTTGAATAGCCAGGCACGAGCGGATTTGGCTGGGTACATAATGGGAATAGGCATCTTGGCCGAGGTTATTGGGGCATGGAAGGATACACGGAGTGATTTTCGCGTTAGATTCCCACTAGGCGGATTGGATTATGGTTGGCGAAAAAGAATCTCTGACAGATTAGGGATATCCATAACGTCGCAAAAGAAGTTAAGTAATATGATAAAAGAACTGGGTGGCCTAGAACAGTTCAGGAAACGAGTAGCCGAAATCACAAAGGAGATGGGCGTGCGAATTGATTCGCAGGTCACCACTGACGTTCATCGGGTGTTCAGGATGCCAGGAACATTGAATGGCAAGAGTGGGCTTACAAAAATTCTATGCGCAGATCTAAATTCATTCGATCCCTTCGACGAATCATGTCAGATTTCAAGTCGCGAAGTTTCAGTCAAGATCATGCTCCCGAAAATGAAACTGCGGCTTAAAGGTCAGAGATTCAACCTTACAGAGGGGGTTGTTCATGTACCCATGTTCGTAGGTGTTTACCTTATATCTAAGGGTCTCGCGCACGCAATGGATTCCAATCCTTGAGTAATAGGATTTTTGGAGTCCCAGCTTACCTCCTTGAATCGTTCGAACGGGAAAATAGTAGACTCGTTTAGGATCAATAAAATATACGAATTATATTAGGATATAGTAGCTCTAAAAAATAAAGGGAGACTCTATAATGATTGATGTTGTGTTGAACGATGATCATGATTTGATCCCTATGATAAAATGGCTAGTTGCATTTAGAAATAGAAATCCTCATGGGTCCACCGGGATTATTTCAATAAGGGAGTTTCTGTGCGGTGGTTTCTATGAGGCATTCGAAAGAGTTCAAGGTTACGCAGAGAAGACTAATGTTGAGGTATTGTGGTTCAAGGAGAAAAGAACATGCGATGAACCACTCATCAATTCCGATCTGCTGCCACTTGGGTATTTTTGCACTTTCTGCAATATTGAGCACAATCCTGAAGACTCGATACCATGCGAAGATCTACATTGTAATTCCATCTTGTGTTCCAGGAGATGCTACGAACAACACGTGGAATTGAAACACACGAGTTCAAATACTCTCAGAAGACCTACTTTCAAGTTTGGTTAAAGGTTTAAACAGTCGCAGTGTCATCATCCTAATACGTTCTGGGTCCCCCCTGAATCTATCTAAACAAGTTGAGAAATAGTTAGCAGGAGCTTCGTTCAGAATCTCCTCTACTCCAAAACCCACCTTAATGAAAGCCCCGACAAGCCATTTGGCCCAAGCATGATATGCAGCGTCCGAAACTGGTTGAAGCAATTCATCAATAATTTCGGTAACTATTTCTAGTGTCCCCAATTTTTTTAATTTGAGAAAGATGCTTGCATATACCGAGATCCAATCATCATGGTAGAGACGATCAACATATTTCGGATCCGGGAGTATCATAATCACCTTATCTATGGTTTCATTTTCGAAATCCCTAATTCTATTCTCGAAACTGTCGTTTATGAGCAATACGTTATCGGCATTGATGCGCCTTGCAGCCTCAATATAAAGAGTCTTGTTATTCTCTATACCTATGAAGAATGTACTGCTGTCTTGTTCATCTTTTGACAGTCCACTCAAATGCCTTCCATCGCCCATTCCCACCTCTACGACTACTTTCAAGGTGTCACTAGTCGTGAATTTAAGTTACTAAGTTAGAATATGTCATTGAGGGGGTTGAAGAAGTTCAGAATCGAAGAGTTGTTCCACCAGTTGCAGCACTTCCTTCTCAACCTGTTCCCTGGTCATACCTAATTTCTTTGAAAAATCATCAGTCAATTCGGTCACAGTTTTAGTACCCTCACAAGAATTCCAGAAGTCAACAATAGCCTCATTGACCATGAACGCCTGATTACTGTTGTTTAATAAGACTAAAGAACCATCTTCTTGAGGTGTCAGTTTACCAGCCTTCGCGGGTTTATATTTTTCATAGTCTATTTGAAACCGCAATTTGGGCTTTCCAATTCCTAATCTTTGTCTAACTACAGGGTTAATCTTGTCGCTCGTCCACGGAGGGTCCCAAACAATTTTGACATCTATATTTCCTATTCCTGTAATTTTGCCTACCGAACGCTTGACGTCACCAACAAGCGTATCGTGAAGGGGACAGCCCCTAGTAGTCATTGTCATTTCTATCCCGACATCATTTGTCGGATGAACTCTTACGTTATATATGAGGCCAAGGTCCACTACGTTAACGGGGATCTCAGGATCCATACACTTTCGCAACGCATCGAACACCTGCTCGTCAGTAACCTTCTGCGATGACATATAGCATTCCTTACCAAATACTCGATAAATACTTTATTCCGTTAGTATTTTTTAGCATCATCTCTTTAATACCGTTTACTTCGGTTGATAATCGTACCGATACTTCTATGAAATGGTGGTTCTAATAGGCCTACTTCAGTTACTATGCCAGTTATGAGATTTGGCGGAGTGATGTCGAATGCAGGATTAATGGTATGAATACCTTTAGGAGCTATGAAAATGTTCTTAATTTTAGTAATCTCATCAGGCGATCTGTCCTCGATTTTTATGTCGGAGATGGAGCTTTTTAGATCAAAGGTAGAAATCGGAGCAGCAACATAGAAAGGTATCTTGTGAGTATAGGCCATTATGGCAATCTGGTAAGTTCCGATCTTATTGTAGACGTGTCCTGTGCGCAGAATTCTGTCGGCCCCTACAATAACCTTATCAACCATCCTGTTTGCCATCACATATCCAACTGAAGTATCAGAAATCAAACGGACATCAAAATCGTCATGCATCAATTCAAAGGCAGTTAACCTTGAGCCTTGCATCACGGGTCTAGTTTCCGTGGCGATGACCTTCAAATTTTTTCCATCTTCTCGTGCAGCCCTGAGCACACCCAACGCAGTCCCATACGTAGCAGTGGCAAGTGACCCCGCGTTACAATGCGTCATGACTACGTCTCCATCATAAATTAAATCTGAACCCGCCCTCCCCATTTTCCTATTTGTTAAAATGTCGTCGTCGAGCATTGTGAGCGCTTCTTCTTTAACTAACCTCTTTATCTCTTTGACACTCTCACCTTTTGATGAGATCTGGAGAATTCTCTTAACGGCCCAGCTGATGTTAACAGCTGTTGGTCGAGTAGATATTAAAAGCCTACTGGCTCTCTCCAACTCTGATTTTAACCCCTTTTCAGTTTTCGCCTTGCTATTGATGGTCACCAACAACAAAGCCAATGCAGCGCATATCCCTATCGCAGGAGCTCCTCTTACTACGAGTGACCTAATTGCTTTAGCGATATCGTGATGATCCTTGCAGGTTAGGTAAACTAGTCTGTTAGGAAGCTTAGTTTGATCAATAATTTGAACAGCGTTTCGCCTCCACTTGACAGTTAATAATTCTTTTCTATGTAGAGATTTCATCGAAAATCCCTAATACTCGGCTTCTGGATTTTCAATTGAGACGCCATATTTTTGCCAATCCCCATTGAGACGAGATTCGGTCCGAACGGTCTTGAAGTGTCAATTATCCCTCTACCGTCATATACGATTGCATTTCCGACTTCCTCGACATTCAAATCAGAATATTCGGTATGATCAGCGACTATTATAATCAGATCGGCGCCTCTCAATGACAATGCCAAATTACTGTTCAAGCTCACACCATGGTAGTTAAGGAGGGCAGGGTCGTGCAGCACCAACGGGTCGTGCACCTGAATATTTTTTACACCTTTCTTAAAGAGTTCTTCAATTACTCTGTACGTAGGAGACAACCTAGTATCTGAAACGCCTCCTCTAAAGGCGAGTCCAAGAAGAGTGACTCTATAATCTTTGAGGTTCTTTGTCTTGGTTTGAATCCTTTGACAAGCACTCAATGCTTCGTTTACTGCATACGAGGGCATTCGATCGTTTACGAGACGACCGGACTTGGTGATTGGGGATTCGATACTCTTCTTACTCGCAATATCAAGGACAAATTGAGGGTACACCGGTATGCATGCCCCTCCTACGCCTATGCCAGGTCTGTGAAGATGACAATATGACTGGGAATTAGCTGCATTTCTGGCTTCCCAAAAATCTACCCCTATTCTCTCAGAAATCATAGCCAGTTCGTTGGCGAGAGCGATATTCACGTCTCTGTAGACACCTTCAATTAGTTTTTCAAATTCCGCTGTTCTTGGCGATGAAAGTTTGATGACGCCCTTTTTGAAGATTAACTGGTATATCACTGAAGCAACATTCAGACTCTGGGGTCCAGCCCCTGCCACAATTGCTGGGTATCCATCCTCGATATCGTGTATAGCCCTACCCTCGTATATCCTCTCTGGGTTGTATACTACAAAAAAATCTTTCTCGCATTCTAATCGCGATTTCTCTTCAAGGATTGGTAAAACAAAATCCTCAGTTGTTCCAGGAGGAACGCTAGGTGTTAATGCAACCACGTCACCACGCTTCAGGCCCATGGCTATGTTTGACGCGACATTTTCGACAGCTTGTAGATTTGCATTCGCATTTTCTGCCATAACAGGTACACAAATCATCTTGAAAAAGGAATCCTTCGATGCAGCTACAGGATCATCATAGATCAAAAATCGATTCTCACCGAGTCCTATCGAAAATGTCTCATTGACGTGAGGCTCCGGAATTTGGGTTCTTCCTTCTCTGGCGTATTCTCTGACCTTCTCAGATTTATCAAATCCAATAACTGAGGCACCGGCCCTTATCCAGGTAGCAGCCAGCGGAGCACCCACATGCCCAAGTCCATAAATTGCTATCTTCAAATTACCATTTTTTATTCTTGCGGCTAGTTCCTCATGATATTTAGCTGGGCGAGCTGGGCGAGCTGGGCGAGCTGGGCGAGCTGGGCGAGCTGGGCGAGCATTTTCACGAGTACTGACATCTGATCTGGTACGATCCATCTTGTGATTCCACATATGGAAAGATGTAATTAATATCTATCATCCTCAAATATGACGCCTAGTCTTCCCAAAAATGTAATATTGATTTATAGATTTTTATCATAGAAATGTGAATCGCTTAAGAATCTTCTAAGTGGGATATGATAACAATACAGCAACAAAGCCTACAGGTTAGCAGAACACAACAGCACAGCGATGCTTCCACCTGCATCCATACTGAATCTATTTGAGTTTCAGGATTTCAGTGATCTTGGAAAGATTAGTGACCCGTTACAACAGGACGCGTCAAATACTCATATCTACAATAGAGCTTACAAGACAGAATTATTCAGAATGACACGAGGTTATGGAATTGTCAACAACAGGCAATTTGAGCCATACAACTGAAAGTAAATGAGTTAAGGTCTTCGCGAGGTATCAGTTAATTGATTCTTAACTCCTGGCTACTACGCAACTTTACTGCAAATTCTGAGAAAGCTAAATAAACCCGTCTGAAGCCTTCTTGGTTAGAGTATAATATTGACTAAAAAACATGTCATCCAGTGCTTTGATATAGTGTGATAATGCTAACAATTCCATGTTTACTTCACGGTATAACGGTAGCATTAGGGATGGTTCACTGCGAGAGAGAGAATTGTTGATTGTAACCTTACAGAAATCAAAATGGTGCAATAATAATGACTCTGTCTTTTCTAAAGCTTTGGTCCGGTAGGAAGTACAATACCCATTTCCATTCTCATGAAATAAGGCCATTCATCTCTAGTCAACGGGTTAGCTTTGAAAGTTGTTTTGGCAATATCTGCGTAGCTATGATTACATATCCCACGTAAATCCTCTTAAAGAAAGGCGTTGAATATCTTGCAATCCGAATCCAGATGGTCACATGTACTTCAGAAGAATCTTTTGCTCAATAGCGTTGTTTTTTGGTTTGTTTATACTTTCTGACTTCAGAGCCAACTTTCTGGTTTATTTGAAAATTACATAATTTGATTTTACCATTGTGGTGTTCTTGCAAGAATGATTAACGTCCATTTTGTCTAGCTTTTCAGGCCAACTTAATCTATATTCAAACTACTCTTGTTTGTTCACAAATTCTTTGACATGATAACAGATTCGATCCATTGTTTGAACAAGCTCTTCATACAGACGTAACTCTTGTTGATGCTTCCATTTTCCATACACACGAACGTGATCTTCGAGCGGGTCGATATAAATTTCTCCTTCCTCAAGCATTATATTTCGAAGAAAGCTATCTAATTGCTGGTCATTACTCACTATCTCAGCAATCTTTCCACCTTCCCAATTAATTCTGACCACATGCTTCTTAGAGAAATGACCGCTTGTGCTAGCCTTGCATTTAGCAATCAAATCTGAGGGGTTACTTACACTACCCATTACTATGAAGTGCATTTGAAAGTAGTCAAGCGCACCATATGACGGTAGGTCATTTTCGTTATCACGTGTCGAAATTTCGCCTGATTCACGCACTATGGACATTTTAGACTCGTTTTCTTCTCCACTTTATAAAAACCATTACGTAAAATCAAGAAAACTTGTACAATTAGTTTTCTGTACTTTATCCCCCCTCTAAAGGCACATTTATTCTCTCCTTAATCAAGCTCTGAAGTCAAGTCTCTCGCAGAATATTATACAAGACCATGACATACCTTCTTATAGATTTAGACAATTCTGATGCGTCTTGGAATTTTTCGATGTCGTTCCCTAATGCTATCGCTAATCTCCGTGGGAGTTTCAGCTCTTCGTCAAGATAGATGAGAAATGCGAAGTAGAGAGCCTTGAAAATGGCCTGTTGATCCTCTTTCATAGCATTCGGGTCTGTCATTAGCTTAGAGAGGATGAATGAGAACTTGGCGGTCAAGATTACTTTTTCACGCTCGACAACACTTGAATCATCGAATTTGATTATTCCCATTCTTAAAAGATCTTCAATAGCCGTAGCGACATTTTCAAGTGTCTCTTCATGATTAGATTCGGACATTGTATAAGATTAAGAAATTGATTCAAACAACCGTATTAACAATTCGCATGTACTCCTCTATTAAGACGGGATCTACTATACCTTGAACTACTGATCCCTGTCCAGTCGAGAGGATTATATCCAAAGCAACTGCACTATAGGGAACATCAAAGCGATCTATGATTTCGATTTCACGGCTATCAATTATCAAATCCATTTTCGACTGGTGAATCTTAAAGCCAAGGATTCTACCTATTTTCCTACTCCCAGAGCCACCTGCACGTCCACCCGCAGACCCAAAAGATTCTTCTACCAATAGTACAAAAACTATGCAGTCGTCAGATTTGCTCAAGTCTATGTCAGTTGAAGTTACTACAAGTTTACGAGTTGGAAGGAGGAGTACCTCTTCAAGTGAACTATAATTCGTCATGGTTGTCAGGAATTCTATCACGCAGATATTTCAAGTAAGTCATGTTCGATTCATGTTCTAAATAAACGAATTGGCTTTATTTACGCCAATCTCTGTTTGTTCAAACACTCAATCTCATGTTAGATGGCGCTGTCACTTGACTCTTTTGAGCCAATATCATATGCCTCTGAGACATCGTAGACAAATATCTTCCCGTCTGAGACAGCGCCAGTACTTATTTTTGCAAAGATATCATTTATCAACGGCTTGACCTTGTCGTTACTGACAAGGACCTCGACTTTCATTCGTGAGCCAAATTCAGGGACGTACCGCATTACACCTCTTCCCACAGCGACAGGCTCTTGCCTTGAGCGACCGCGGCCCTTGATATCATAGAAGGTTAGTCCTCCAACATCGTGCTCGTACATCAGATCGTTCAAATCGCGCAAGCGTTCATACGGAACAATTAGATCGATTCGTTTCAATTTCCCTTTGGAGTATGCCTATTTCTTATATAATATTTCTTGGCGCTAAGATTGATGCTGCTTCTACCTACACTAGGTCAAGCTTCTGTCTCCTTCTTCGAGGGTAGCGATATTAATGGCTTGCTCGATACTTGAAAGAAATATAATACCGTCTCCTTGCTCTCCACTCTCTCCGCTTCTGGCATGTTTTACAATGGTCCTGATTACTAATTCCACTCGATCGTCTGGAACTGCGATTTCGAACTTAGTCCTGGGGACAAGATCATATGACACTGGCTGTCCACGCCACTGTAGATGTAGTTCTCTTTGTCTGCTCCATCCCGAGACTGAAGATACGGTCATACCCCCAATCCCGATATTGCGCAATTGCTCCTTAACCACGGGCATCCTCTCTGCTCTAATGATGGCTTGAAGCATTTTCAACGAAGGTATTCGCCCATATGTAATTCTAGGTGGTATATATATACCGTCTCGTACCAATCATTGTCT
>JAATVR010000159.1 GCA_014523665.1 Nitrososphaerales archaeon TH526 | reverse complement strand
CATTGCTCTACATATGCCCGTTCGGCGTGCTGAGCAATATCTAGACCTATATCTTCTTCAACCTCAGTGACACGAAGACCAATTGTCTTGTCAATCACCTTCATTATAACGATGGTGCCTACAAACGCCAGGCCTGCGGCAACTGCCACTCCGAGGGCTTGGATTGCCAACTGAGATGCATTCCCATACAGTAAACCGTCAGGACCAGCTGGATTTACAAGAGTCGTTGCAACTAAGCCAATAGCAATTGCTCCAATTATTCCAGTTAAGCCGTGCACCGAACTAACGTCAAGCGCGTCATCAATTTTCAACCTTTCCTTGATAAGGAGGATACCAAAATATGAAGCGAATCCCAATACTATTCCTAAAAAGAAAGAGCTTTGTGCGGTTATGAAACCCGCGGCTGGAGTCACGCCGGCAAGGCCACAGATAGCACCGTTAATCGCTGCCGTTGTAGATGGTTTCTTTGATCTTTTCCATGACAGCAAAATCCAAACCACTGCAGAAGTAACCGCTCCAATCTGTGTTACAAGAAAGGCATTTGCCGCCAAGGCGCCTGATGCTAGTGCACTACCAGCATTAAATCCAAACCAACCTAACCAAAGCAAGGATGCACCCAGAACTGCGAGCGGGATATTATGAGGAACCATAATATCTGGACCAAAATTCTTTCGACGCCCTAAGACGAGTGCTGCGGCGATCGAGGCCAAACCTGCTGAGGTATGAATTACAATTCCTCCGGCAAAGTCATACACTCCAAGATTAGCAAGCCAACCTCCTCCCCAGACCCAATGTGCGAGAGGGAAATATACTATAAAGCTCCATGCCACGATAAAAATTACAAACCCACTGAATTTTACCCGTTCAGCGAATGCGCCAGTTATCAGCAGCGGAGTTATAACCGCAAACATCATTTGGAAAGTCGCAAATGTTACGCCAGGAATAGATGGCGCATAATCCAAAGCACTGTCAAAAGGCACTCCGTTGAAGAAGGCCCATTGCAGTCCTCCAATTATTCCACCTATTGATGGAGAGAATACCAAAGTAAACCCTATCAAGAACCACAATACAGAAAGAATTGCTAGACCTGAAAAAGTTTGCATCATTACAGATAAGGAATTCTTGCCTCTGATGAGTCCCGCTTCAAAGAAGCCCAGTGCGGGTGTCATCAGTAGAACCAGGCCCGTAGCAATCATCATCCAAGCAGTATCACCAGTATCTATCGGCACTTCCATGATACATTCGTCCCAAGTATAAAAATTTTTATAAGCAGATACTTCAACTATATCCTTCTGAGTAATGCTGATTGGTATCGTCAAACTGGGAATTTGATAGAATATAATAATTGAGTCCGCTCTTTAGATTAAGAGTTGATCCTACCTGCAACAGATAAAAAATTCAAGACCTGTTATAAATTATCGTACTGAGTCAATGTATAGTGAAAATTAGGTATCTTTACTGCTATCTGGTAATCTAATTATTAACAATACTTCAATCCATCTCACATTGAGATTGCATAAATTGTATGGTGGATACCAGACTGGTGTTCATAAATACGTCAGATCAATTTGGGGCTTTATGCAAAAGCATCTGATATTGTTGGAAATTTAGAACTGGACGTTCAAGCAGAGATATCGCAAATCAGATGTAATTAATCTAGATCCGAATTAGTTTAGAATATATCCTACTTCTACGACTCCAAATCTGATTTCTAGTAGCCTGATCAAAATATAGTGTGGAAATTCGGTCTTCTTTTCATTCGTAATTCTTGATTCGGTACTGACTTTGTAAATCATTAAATATTTCGGATAAACAGATGACCCAAAATTTAAAAAAAACATTTTATAGTGACGAGCAGCAATATTACCTAGAATGGTTAAAACAGAATCCTCAAACACCCTTAAAACCGGCCAACCTGCTCCACAATTTAGCCTGAGGGGAATTGACGGAAATACATATTCATTAGAAAATTTTTCAGAGAGCAAAACATTGGTAGTCGTTTTCATATGTAATCATTGTCCTTATGTGAAGGCTAGGATAGACGACCTTGTTCATCTCCAATCTAAATTTCTAACAGGTGACTTGACTATAATAGGCATAAATAGTAACGATCCCAATTACGAGAACGAAGGATTTGATAACATGATCAAGTTTGGAAGAGAGTACAAACTTAATTTTCCATACTTAATTGACGGTAGTCAAACTGTAGCAAAATCATATGGTGCCGTTTGTACCCCAGATCCTTTTCTATTTGATGATAAACGCAGACTCGTATATCATGGACGTATAAACGATGCGATCGATCCGCAGATGAGTCCTAAAATTCCCATCCTAGAGGATAATGTTAAGAGGGTCATTTCGGGAGATGTGATCGAAAAGGATTTCTTTCCTTCAATCGGATGTTCCATTAAGTGGATTGGCTGATGGTGGTCAAATTTGATGGATTGATGAATATTCTCTCAAGAGATAAGGATGGGAAATAGATATTCGTTTAACCATACTTATATGAGACACCCTTACCACCTCGAGGATGTCTCCATAAGGTTTCATATGCACAAGTTCCACACTCTATACATCCTTCGTGTTGCAGAATTACCTCCCCATTTTCATTACTATAACAACGCGTGGGACACAAAGATACCATTTTTAGCATAAATTCGCTTTGAGGACTTGTAACCTGAATATGCGATACTGAATCATCATCATAATCCAGTTTTGCGATCCTCTCCTGCAATGATGGAGTAGTTGGGACATATTTATTATCAATTGGTTTGCCCAACCTGTCGGCTAACTCAACTGGAACATTTACATAGGTATCAACAGATTCAACCAATGGCAATAGACGATCAAATCCGAGCATATTTGCAAATCCTACGGCGATTCCTCTTAGAGTACCACTGGACATCAGCTTGAAGATCATTCCATATCTAGAACCTACTATATCTTTTGGGACATTCTTGCTACAATCGAGGAAAATTTTCAGGTAATCCTTGTCAATTTCTTTCATATCCCTTGTATAGGGACTCTCCTCTACAGATTTTGTGTAGAAATTTCCGAGATATTGCTCATCAAAATTGTTCCTATCTAAAGACCGTGCGACAGCGTTAGCTGCCCTTACCGCGTCATCTATACCCACATTAAGTCCTTCAATTCTGGGACCTATAAATACTCCACGACCAGCTGCATCGCCTACAAATAGTATATTTTTATAATAAGGAGATTTCATTCGACATCGCTTTCCATCTGGAATTAATCTTGCGCTGTATTCTAATTCTACATAATTATCGCCGAATTCATAGTTGTATTTTTCTATTAGATCATTCTCTAGAGCGGTGATCCTACCCTCTATCTCTTCTTTTGTCCGATATTTGCCACCTTCGACCAGTCGTCTAATTCCATCTCTAGAATAGTAATCAGAGCGGAGATTGTTCCAAGCCTTTAGTAATTTGACTGCCATAAAATGTTGACGAATCTCTTCGTCCCTTGAGATCAAGGCTTGGTTAGACTTCCTTATAGGCACCCGATCTTTAATGAATTCCGCAACTAACGGATTTCGTATTAAAGCATCGATTAACCGCGAAGGTTCAACTGGATTTTCCATCATAGAGGACATGTGATAAACGGCTCCGAGAGAAATGGTATCTCTGTTTGTGTACAAAAAACCTCCGCCTATATGATTCATTGTCACATCTCCTGCGAACAAATGCGCGGCACCTCCCTCGTTTGTAATATTAAATCGATCTTCCAAAATTGTTTCAGGAAGCTTAATTACAACCTTTACTCCTTGGTAAAGTTGCTGGGAAGAGAACTTGTTTCGCGCTTTGGTAACTTCAGCTAGTTCAGAGTTTGTGCCATCAGCTGCAATGACAGCCTTTACTCTAAATGGTTCTAGTTCATCTGTCTCTATCACAATATCATTGCTACCCTGTTCCCATCCAACTGATCTCACATGGACCCCAGATATTATTCCTCCTCCCATCTTTTCTGACATGTCGCTTGCCTCTTTGGCCAGCCAGGGAATGAGTTTACTCAGTAAGACAGAGTAGGCATAGTTAATCTGATATTCGTGGACAGGAGTCAAGTCAATAGAGTACAATTTATCCCTAGATGTGGCGTGCAATATATACTGCGTTATAGCTCGCTCATAAGGCGCCTCGTCAATAAATTCTTGTCCAAATACATCCTCAATATTATACACTCTACCGTTTTTCGGTCGTTTTGAATAGAGAATTCCTCCTGAAACGTTCTTAGTGCCTGCAGTGTTCCCTGCTTCAAGCAAAACAGCCTGTTTTCCAAGGTTCGAGAGTTGGCGCAACGCAGTAAGACCACTGGTTCCCCCTCCAACTACCGCAACATCATATCTTTCCATGTCTTAGGTCCTCTTTTCTATCATTAACATATGCTTTTTTATGAGTTCGGTGAGATGGGGTAAAACTTGCTCCATTCGTCCTTTAATAAAGATATCACATTCATCTCTAAAAGGTGCATCGGCGTCAGGATTTATTACAACTACAAATCCTGATTCTTTCATGCCCGCAAGATGTTGAACCGCTCCGCTGATGCCTATGGCAATATATACTACAGGGGAAACTTTTCTACCACTAGTGCCAATCACCCGTTCTGGTATCATATAGGAAAGTAGACGTTGATCCTTGGTTTGATAAGGTCTCTTTGAGATTGGAAGAGATATGCCTATCTCTGCATTAAGTGATTTAGCGAATTGTTCAACCAATCTGAAATTCTCCGCGGGAGAATCTCTTATCCCTCGACCGTAGCTAACTATGATTTTGCAACTGTCAAAATCTATCGTGGACTTTACAATGTTTCTACTTAGAACCTTTACTCTTAAATCTTCGTCGGAGATTCGTGGTTCAAAATCTATAATCGTTCCTGTCCGCTGATCTTCCTTAGTTATCGGCTCGAAAACCCCCGGAATAATACTGCATGACTGAGGATGATATTCTCTAGCAATAGCGGGATTCCTATTGTCAAGACATAGGATAGTAGTCCATAGAAATCCGGAGAAGTCTGGCCTATACATTTCTAGCGTTTTCTCGTACTTTGCGAGTTGACCTTTAGTTTTGTGTTCGTGCCTAATTTCAAGGTCTGAAATCACCAACTTATTGATATCAGATGCCAGTCCGGATTCCAGTTGTGCCATCACAGTTGAAGACAAATGCCGTCCGGTGTTATCCGCCGAAAAGAACATGTATCTGGGTTTTTTGTAATCTTCAGAACGAATTGGAGATATCGATCTTGCAACATTCTTGTCTTCAACAAGTTGACAGATTATCTTGGTGTACAAAAGATTAGTATAATGCTTTAACGAAGGATTATTCGCGTACACCACGACGTCTGCACCATACCTGATTAGATCCTCACACAGTTGTCTAACATTATCGCCTAGTACTACAGCAACCACTTTTTCATGACTTGAGTACTTTTTGTTGAAATAATCCATTAGTCTTCTTGCTTCGCCAAGCATTTCCAAGCTAACCGGCACTGGAACGCCTTCTTCATGCTCTATCACAACATAGAGATGTCGGTAAGGTTCAATCCTAATTAATTTTTCTGAGCTCGTTTCTAAATTCTGTGTCGATTCGATCATTTAATTGGAGCCTCCATCATAAGTTGAAGAAGTTTTTTTGCAACCATCTCGAGCTGATCTGTATCATTTCCATCAATAAATTCAACACGCCTCTTGGCCTTTGCTTTTGGAATCTTTTCCACCTTGTACACGATCGTTGGCGAACCGGGAAGACCTACAAATCTAGGATCTGCGCCGAGACCTTCCGAATTATATACTTGAAGGTATTTTTCGAAGTTGTCGGCCTTGCTTCTTGCCTCGTTGAGATTCCTGGCCAAAGAGAGCCTTTCCGACACCGTGTTAAATAATGGCTTGTAGGAAGGATCGGCTGATATGAAAACGGGTAGAGGAGCTTGAATCTCTTCTATCACATCATAGAAGCCGTACAAAGAGATAAATCTTTTAGCGTATATACTTCTATTCTCTTGGTCGATATGAAAGTCGATAACATTTCCTATGAAAGGATAACCAAGTTTCCACGCAGTCTGTGGCCCGGTTTGGCCAGTTTCGCCGTCTGATGCTCTATGACCAGAAATGACGATATCGGCGCCCAAACCATGGTTCATACGCGATACGCCCAGTCTAAGCACCTCTGCAGTCGCCAAGGTATCCGCACCAGCAAATATCCTATCACTGTATAAATGCAATTCGTCTGCATTGGAAATGATTTGAGCTTGTCTCAAAGCTTGATTGGCGATGGGTGGTCCCATCGTACCAATTGCCACGCTAGCGTTATACTTCACCTTGCAATAGAAGGCGGCCAGTGTGGCCGCTGCGCTATGAGGGCCGAGTATATTTTTGGTTTCTGCTCTGTTAAGAGTGCCATCTGGGTTGTAGCTTACATTTCCTTCGCTAAAGTCCGGCTCTAATTTGACTATTACTCCCACATTTAATGGTCGTACTGGCATGCAGACATACCTACCCATAGATACCCTTTAAATGGCTTTTGGACAGGGTTAACAGGTATTCTAATAGCAGAAACACTAGATTTGATACTATATCTTAAAAAGATATTACGAATCTCACGAATTTACGTTCATTACTACTGAGCTTGAGGTAAACTTAAAGTTTGCTCAAGATAATATGAACGTAATTGCTCATATAAGCCTCTCAATTCCTTGTATACCTCGGGCATTCTTGGCTCTAGCATTGTGTAGGCTAGATAAAAGTCCTCGGCCTCCAAAAGATATCTTTTTATCTTCATATAGACTACTGGTTTCTTATTCGTTGAAGCAGTATACCCTATGAATTTCATATTGTTTACTCTATCGAAAAGCTTTATGCACTTTAGGTCGTAATCTGCGTTGGCTAACTGAGCACAGTAATCCTGGAATCTTTCTTGTTCAATGTCTTTCTTGGAAGTCTTACTTCCGTACGAATCCAGTGCTGGAGTTCTCAGAGTGTGAAGCACATTAAGCACGCGACTTCCGAACTGATATCGCAGATACGCGTCAAATCCATAAGATCTAGTTTCATATAGATTGAGGATTCGATCGTTATCCTCTAGGACGTCATGTAGAACCGCGCTTGCAATTTCTACAGTTGTAATGGGTTTATTATTCTGCCTGTAATGAATTGTCATGTTCTTTGCCACTGGCCAAATATGTGTGTCTAAGAATGAAGAAATACCATCTTCTCTTTTTACACCTTGGTGAACTTCTTCAGCAACAGCCATCGCGCTCTCAAGGAAACCATCTACTCTGACGTTTGCATCATTTTCCAAAAAGGAAAGAAAAGATTCCTTGCTAAGCGATTCGATAGACAATTCCATATCATAATATAAGCGAAGTTAAAGAAAAGGTTTGCTCGACAATTTTTGATCTAATGAAGATATGCTCAATCCAAGATTCTTTCATGCTTGACGAGCCCTATTAGTTCATTAATCTAACACCAATTAAAACTTGAATCATACGTTTTTACTTCCTCCAAAAAATCTCGATCCCCTTTAGAGACAAAAAAGACTCTGATTTTAGGCGTGACTATTCGCATAATGTAGTCATTCTCTCCAAGCCGATTATGGTCAGCTTGTATCCCTTATCATGAAATTTTTTTGAGGTATGTTAAGCATTATCGCATAGAAGTGAGCTTGCTTATTCATAAACTTAGAACACAACTGTTCATCTATCACGATTACACTAACTGAAATCACAATCGGATTAACTGCGATAACTGCAAGTTTAGCTCGTTCCAGAAATGAAATGATATTGTTCGTTGGGATCCAAGCCTGTTAGCTTATGAATAAACCATTTTCGGACTTTAACTGTCAGCGCAGTATTATTACTCATTTGAATATTCAGGGCTTAATCATAAGCTAAAAATGCTTAACAGCTGGGATACCCAGGTGTAGGAGCAATTGGGTATATTAAACTAGAGATCTGTAGAGGACGGGTTAGAGGTCTCCTATTGGTCCAATACTTATTCCGAGCTAACTCTTGCTATTGGCATGAGCCAAATTGACTGCTTTTAGACCTTGAAAGAAGAAAGTCCCTTATTTAGTTGATTACCGCTATCTTATGCATAATCCAAATGAATTTCCGAGATAAAAAATGCTCCCCGTAGTGCACAATATATTATTATTTTCATTTCAATTGCACTTTACGCATACTAATGCAAAAACATTTGGACTTAAATAAAACAATCCAAGTCTAACAAATAAAATCTCATCATCTTGATACTAATAATAACTGTTTTATAGGAGCCCAATTATTTATTTCTCTGAAAAACTCGACTAAAGAAGAATCATCACTTAGCCGTGTTGTGAAATATGAATACCGATAGCCGAATTCCTTTTTCCAACTTTAGGCGTATACGGATACATGTGTGGATAGATATTTTCGATGCTCTAATAATAATTTGGTAAATAGTATTATATTCGCGTAATGATCTTCGTATGGATGAATTGTCTCAGAGTAAAGCTATGTCTGGCAAGTTCATGTTATCTCCGAATAGTTTTCCTCCTAGTGGGGATCAGCCAATTGCAATATCTAAACTATCTTATGGAGCCTTAGAGAATAGTGGTTGCCAGACTCTACTTGGGGTTACTGGTAGTGGGAAAACGTTTACAATCGCAAATGTGATAGCAGCTGTTAACAAGAACACTCTCATAATATCACACAATAAGACGCTAGCAGCTCAGCTTTATACCGAATTGAAGGGATTTTTCCCTCAAAATAATGTAGGTTATTTTGTGAGCTTTTACGATTACTATCAACCGGAGAGCTACCTCCCTCAGACGGACACATATATTGAAAAGGACACTGAAATAAACGAAAGAATAGAAAAGATGAGATTAGAGGCGACAGCAATGTTAATGTCAGGAGAGCCCACCATCATAGTTGCAACCGTTTCATGTATATACTCTTTAGGATCTCCGGTTGAATGGGACCAGAGTTCAATTCTACTTGACAAACATTCTACGATCGACCGAAAGTGGATTATTAGTAGGCTCATAGATGCCCGTTACGAAAGAAACGATCTTTCGTTAAAGGCTGGAGGATTTAGAGTTCGGGGGGATACCATTGACATTATACCTGCCTACTCGGAGGATCTCTTGAGGATAGAACTTTTTGGGCAAAAAATTGAGATGATTTCTCTGCACGATCCTATGACCATGGATAAGAAAAGGGAGTTACAGAAAGTGAAGATATTTCCAGCCAAGCATTATGTCATCGGTGACGACAGAAGGCAATCAGCTATCACAGCTATACGTCAAGAACTTGAAGAATGGTTACCTAATCTTCCTTCTGAACTTGAAAGGCAGAGGCTCACTTCCAGAACTAATTATGATACAGAAATGATACAAGAGCTAGGGTATTGTCAAGGAATAGAAAATTACTCCAGACACTTTGATGGAAGAAATCCCGGCGATCCTCCGTATTGCCTTCTGGATTTCTTTGGTGAAGATTTTATTCTTGTCATAGATGAGTCTCATGTTACCATTCCTCAGTTACATGCTATGTTTAATGGTGATTTTGGAAGAAAGAAAACACTTATCGATTATGGATTTCGACTCCCAAGTGCAGCAGATAATCGACCATTGAAATTCAAAGAATTTGAAGAGTATATGAAAAACGTAATTTTCATTTCAGCTACCCCAGCCGGCTATGAATTGAAACGGAGCTGGCAGGTTGTCGAGCAATTGGTAAGGCCAACTGGTCTAGTCGATCCTGTAGTTGAGGTGCGAGAAGCCCGAAATCAAATGCAAGACTTAATCCAAGAGATTCGGAGGCAAATAAAGCGGAAACAGAGAACTCTTGTCACAACTTTGACAAAGAGGATGTCAGAAGATCTTGCCGATTTCTTAACCAAAAAGAACGTTGGAGTAAGGTATATTCATTCGGAAATAAAAGGTTTGGATAGAACTGAGCTTCTGCGTCAATTGAGAATCGGAGAATTTGACGTATTAGTAGGCGTAAATCTACTAAGGGAAGGTCTCGATCTACCTGAAGTGTCATTAGTTGCAATTTTGGACGCGGATAAGGAAGGCTTTCTTAGAAATTCTACGAGTCTCGTGCAGACTTTTGGAAGAGCCGCCAGAAATATAGATGGAAGGGTTATCCTTTACGCTGACAAGGTTACTGATTCTATGAAACAGGCAATTGGTGAGAGTGATCGGCGGCGTGAAAAGCAGGTTGAATATAACATGAGAAATAACATTATACCCAAGTCCATTGTGAAACCCATAACACGGGCTGAGAATGATTCTATAGACGTGAATATTAAATCAATGAGTAGGTCGGATCTTGCTAAACTTGCGCTCAATACGGAAGCTCAAATGATAAAGAATGCAGATGATCTCAATTTTGAACGTGCAATCGAATTGAGAAGCAAATTATACAAATTAAAAAAAGCCTTAGGAGAACCTGTAACTTAAGGGACCTAGGGATAGTCGA
>JAATVR010000158.1 GCA_014523665.1 Nitrososphaerales archaeon TH526 | reverse complement strand
TGGTTGACAAAATAATCGTAAAGGGAGCGCGCGAGCATAACTTGAAGAACATAAGTGTTACTATTCCAAGGGATAAATTAGTAGTCTTTACTGGTCTGTCAGGCTCAGGCAAGTCTACTCTTGCATTTGATACCATATATGCGGAGGGACAACGCAGATACGTAGAGTCATTATCAGCCTATGCCAGACAATTTTTAGAACTGATGGACAAACCTGATATTGATTCAATTGATGGACTATCTCCGGCTATTTCGATTCAGCAGAAAACGACAAATAAGAACCCGCGGTCTACGGTGGGCACGGTTACAGAGATTTATGACTATCTACGTTTGCTGTACGCTCGAATCGGTATTCCGTTCTGCCCCAATTGTAAGCGAAGAATCAGTAGACAATCAACAGAGGCCATTAGTGATTCGATACTTACAACTTTTGAAGCAAAAAATGGGATTCTTCTCGCCCCATTAGTACGAGAGAAGAAGGGATCCTATAGAAAGCTACTGGAAGGCCTAAGAAAAGACGGATTTCCAAGGGTTAGAATTGATGGCGAATTGACGAATTTAGACAGGTACGTTAGCAGGGACCGAGTAGGTGATGATGCCGAAAGGGAGTCAAATTTGCCTATTTTGGATAAGCAAAAAAAACACTCTATCGAGGTGGTTGTCGATAGGCTGGAAATTTCTAAGGAAGAGCGTGGTCGGGTGATTGAATCAGTCCAATTGGCGTTGAGGATAGGCAACGGATTGGTTGCGATGCTGGTGGATAACGAAATATCCCTTTATTCTCAGCAAAATGCGTGCCCTAAATGTGGGCTGAGCATGGGGGAGCTGGAACCTCGCTCCTTTTCATTTAATTCACCATTTGGAGCTTGCAAGGCCTGCAATGGATTAGGCTTTAAGTTAAAATTCGACCCTGATTTAATAATTCCAGACAGGTCGAAAAGCATATTGGAAGGGGCCATCAAGCCATGGTTAGGAAGGTTTGCTTCTTTCAGGTCGTCTAAACTCAGAGATGTTGGTAAACATTTCGGCTTTAATTTGAACGTACCTATCGCCAAATTTACTGAAGATCAGCTTAGAGTAATCCTATATGGGACAGACAGACGCATTCGATATATTTACAAATCGAGAAATTCGGAGAGTAAGTGGGAATACATTGGAAATTTCGAAGGCGTTATTCCCAATTTGGAAAGGCTCTTTGGTCAAACAGAATCCGAATCAAAGCGAGAAGAAATAGCCAAGTATATGCGTGAACACCTGTGTGAGTTTTGTAAGGGGAACAGGCTTAGAATGGAAGCTCTCTCAGTAAAGATTGGTGGGAAATCCATAATGGACGTGTGCAATCTTTCAATTGGAGATTGCTTGGAATTCTTTAAACAAATCGCGCTTTCGACAAATGATCTCATCATTTCAAGAACTATATTAAAAGAGGTAAAGGCTCGCCTACAATTTCTATTGGATGTAGGCTTAGACTATCTACAGCTAAATCGTACAGTATCTACATTGTCAGGTGGTGAATCGCAACGAATTAGGTTGGCTACTCAAATTGGTTCAAATCTTTCTGGGGTACTCTATGTCCTCGATGAGCCGACAATTGGGTTACATCAGAGGGATAACGCTAAGCTCATAGCGACGCTGAAAAAACTTAAGGAGCTAGGAAATTCTCTTATCATCGTCGAACATGATGAGGAGGTGATAAGAAGTTCTGATTGGGTATTAGATCTGGGACCAGGAGCTGGTAACCATGGAGGCAAGGTAGTAGCAAGCGGGACTGTAGAAGACGTATCTAGGTCGGTTGAATCTATTACAGGCAAATACCTAACTGGCTCCTTGCTTGTCACACGACCAAAGGATAGGAGAAGGAGCCCCAATAAATTCATCACTGTCCATAGAGCGGAGGAGAATAATTTAAAGAGTATTGATGTCTCCTTCCCATTGGGTTGCTTGACTCTAGTCACTGGTGTGTCAGGTTCAGGGAAGTCTACTCTAGTCAATGATATACTATTTAACGGATTATCAGCTCATTTCTATCATTCTCGAGAACGGATCGGAAAACACAAAGGCATTTCAGGACTAGAATTGGTAGACAAGGTTATAGGAATCGATCAATCCCCGATTGGTCGTACCCCCAGATCTAATGCCGCAACGTACGTAAATGCATTCACTCCAATAAGGGAACTCTTTGCACAGACTACTATGGCAAAGGAAAAGGGATTCAAGCCTGGAAGGTTTTCCTTTAATGTTTCCGATGGCAGATGCGAAGAATGTGAAGGTGTAGGTGTAAAACGAATTGAGATGCAGTTCCTAGCCGACGTATATGTAACCTGCGATACCTGTAAGGGTAAAAGATACAATTCAGAAACGCTAAGCATTACATTCAAGAAAAAGACAGTCGCAGATATCTTGGCTATGACTGTCGATGAAGCACTCGAATTCTTTTCGAATATTCCCAACATATATAGAAAATTGAACTTCCTTAGTAACGTTGGTCTAGGTTACATACGTCTGGGGCAACCAGCGACAACACTTTCAGGTGGGGAGTCTCAAAGGATCAAACTTGCTGCAGAATTATCGAAAAAAGACACCGGAAATACCGTCTATGTCCTTGACGAGCCTACTACTGGGCTTCATTTTGCAGACGTTAGCAAACTGCTTTATGTCCTGCAAAAATTAGTTGACCTTGGCAATACTGTAATCATTATAGAGCATAATTTAGATGTAGTCGCCTCTGCCGACTGGATAATAGATCTTGGACCTGAAGGAGGACAATTGGGAGGAAGAATAGTTGCTTGCGGCACACCTGAAGAGATCTCGCTATGTGATAACAGTCACACAGGTAAATACCTCAAATCAAAATTGTTTCCAAACAAGGTGCTTAACACTCTGATAAGAGAACAGGACACAAAGTAATGAGTTTAGAACAAAAGATTATTCACGTCCCCGACGGCCCGGGTGTCTATTTTATGAAAGACCAGAGTGGTCGAATTATATATATTGGCAAAGCAAAAAATCTAAAAAAGAGACTAAAAAGTTATGTTGTGAACAAGGTTGACGACGGTTATCACTCGATCAAGACTGCACGATTACTCTCAAGGGTTGCAGACATTGATTTCGTTGTTACCCTTAACGAAACTGAAGCATTTCTTCTTGAATCAAGTTTGATAAAACAGTATAGGCCAATGTTTAATATTGAGCTGAAGTATCAACAAAAATATACATATCTGAAAATAACCCAGGAGGAATTCCCTCGCCTTCTTGTCGCGCGAAGGAATCGAAACGGGGACTTTTTTGGTCCTAAGGGAAAGGTCTACGGTCCATTTGTTTATGGCAGCTCCAAGATATTGTCTACAGGATCGTTGAGAAGATTGTTTAAGGTAAGGATTTGTAAAAAATTACCTAAAAAACCTTGTTTAGAGTTTTTTATTAAGAATTGTGAGGCTCCATGTATTGGGAATGTAACAAAGGAACAATATATGGACAAGGTAGCTATGTTGCATGAGGTGCTTACAAAAAGGAGCGATATGGAATCACTAAAAAGCAGATTGAAGGAAGAGATGACTGAAGCATCAAGAAATCACAAATATGAGCAAGCAAAGGACCTCCGTGATACAATTCAAAGGCTTGAGAATATAACAGTAAAGCAAAAAATAGAAGCAAATTCAAACCGGGGTGCAGATGAAGAATTCTTTGGCATCATGAAAAATGAAGATATAGGGGTTGCCCACGTACTTACATTGAAGCGTAGAAAGGGAGTAATTATGGACAGAAATCATACTCGTTTTCATATCGTAGGGGATAACTCCTTATCTACTTTCATATCTCAATACTATCATTCTAATAGTACTATTCCAAGGTATATATTTACAAACGAAAGAATTCAAGAGGCTGATGCACTTAAAGAGTATTTGGAAACTATCTCTGGACACAAAGTATCAATACTACCAGTGCAAAAGGGGCTCCATCATGATGACAGAAATAAAATTATGGATTTAATTATGACAAACTTAATACTGTATGTTGAACAGGGATATCATCCGTCTCTTTTAAATCTAAGGAACAAGCTACAACTAAATTCTATACCATATATTATTGACTGTTTCGATGTATCAAATTTAGGAACAAGTATAGCAGTCGGTGCATGTGTACGATTCGTAAATGGCGAATGTTCTAAATCCGGATATCGGAGATTCAGAATACAAAACAAGGGAATACAAAATGATTTTGTTATGATAGAAGAGATAGTTAGGAGAAGATATCGGCCAGATTCTGTTGAGAGTGTAAGTAAGGGTTTGCCTCTCCCCGATATGATACTTATAGATGGGGGGAAGGGACAGCTGAACTGTGCGATCAGAACCTTGAGATCTCTTGGCTTGGAGATACCTTGTATTTCTCTTGCAAAAGGTAACGAAGAAATTTATACAATTGGTAGAAAATGGCCTCTGATTCTTCCCGCCAATGATGAAGGGCTAAAGCTACTTCGATATGTAAGGGATGAATCTCACAGGTTCGGTCTTAAATACAACATCAACATTCGCAGAAACACGGTGGGGATATGATCACGAAAGAAAGTTCATTCAACCATTTTTTGAATTCAATTTGGCTCTGAACACTACGTAAACGGGTTTATGAGGTGAGCAGGTACCTATTGCAAAAGCCGGTGATTGTCATAGCTGGAACAACTAGTGGAGTAGGAAAAACAACTGTATCAATGGGAATTATGCATAAGCTTGCAGAATGTGGATATATGGTTCAACCCTTTAAGATTGGACCAGACTTTATCGATCCTTGCTACCACACGTTCGTTACTGGTCGTCAGTCAAGGAACCTTGATCTCTGGCTAATGGGAAAAAAAGGGGTGTTGGAATGCTTTGATAGAAACTCTTGGGATGCAGATCTCTCAGTAATTGAGGGGGTAATGGGCCTATTTGACGGAATCTCTGGAAAGAGGAATTTCGGAAGCACTGCGCACATCTCTAAGATACTTGATGCATCAGTCATTTTGGTGGTAGATGCAGCCAAAACTTCACATTCTATAGCTGCCATGATTCTTGGGTATACTGAGCTTGATCCTCGTCTGAATGTGGCAGGGATTATCATAAACAATGTTGCCAGCCAAAAGCATTCAAGCATGATACTCGAAGCACTGGGTATTCAGGCAAAGAAAAAACTTCTGGGGATCATTTACCGAAATGAGGAGATCCGTTCTCTCGAAAGGTATTTGGGGCTTATCCCCCCTATTGAAATCAAAGGAAAGGCAAAAAATGCTATACTGAATTGTGCTAAATATGTTGCTGATCAGATTAACCTTGACAGTATACTGTCGTTGAAGAGCAGCAAAAGAAATCAAAGCACATCTTACCGACTACTTAAAGATGAAAGAGAACCCGTATGTAAAGTTGCTGTCGCATTTGATGAGTCATTCAATTTTTATTATTATGATAATCTAAGTTCACTTCGGAAAAATGGTGTTTCATTAGTTTTTTTTAGCCCTATCAAAGATAGGTCAATACCGATTAATGTTGATGGACTCTTGATAGGCGGTGGTTTTCCTGAAATATTGGCACAACGATTAGAAATAAACAATTCAATGAAAAAGTCAATACACAAATCAATTGTTAATGGAATGCCCACGCTGGCGGAATGTGGGGGTCTAATGTACCTGACAAAAGCAATAAATGACAATCGAAGAAAGAATCAAGGAAGATACTCGATGGTCGGTATTTTTGATACAGAAACATCTATGACCAACCGAGTTACAATTGGGTACACTCAGGCTCAAGGCAGTGGTGAGCTAATGGGTCGAATTTCCAATATTCACGGCCACGAATTTCACTACTCTGAATTAGTAAATATATCTTCAGACTCTCAATTCTCATTTGACATGCAAAGAGGACGAGGGATAAATGGAAAGTACGATGGTTTAACCTTTAATACGTGCGTTGCATCATATATGCACTTACATTTTGCGGATACTAGAATACTTGGAAGAATTTTAGACAGATGTATAAAATATAAAAGGAGTTAAGCTCCATATATCGTAACTATTGTAAATATTGTGATTTTCCACAGTAATGGTGTTCTCAATTACTAGGCTACAGTAGCAGCATTACGGATCATTTTGCCTGTTCCATCAGGTTATAGTTTGTCTTATCGCTAAAACTGTATATAGTAAAACTTAAGCCATCTGTGATCACTTTTGATAGAATTCTAAACTTTGATAGTTTTGAAAAACGGAATGCGAGTGATAGTTTTGAAGCATCCCTTTGATTAACTAGAGTTGAGACATCTTGAGCGTCTTGTTAAGAGATAGTTTGCGTCAAGTTACGAAATACTGTCAGAATAGAACATAATTCAAGGTAGTACCTGTTCTATAGGCACATTACTGTCAAACAGAAGGATCAAAATCGATCAATAGGGAGAAGAACACAAAGGCATGAGTCATAATCTGACAATATTCAGAAGTAAACTATTCATTACTCTCTGCTCTAGATTTTAAACTAGAATTCATCATTTGGAAGCTTTTCCGAATATCATCGAACATTCTGGCATTCCCCAAATATGCTCCCAATCCCTTAAATATCTCTTTTTGAGTAAAGATTACATTATGCCCCTCGTTCTCTTGGATCGTAAAGATATGCTCTCCATCCAATATCAGAGGAAGAATAGCCTTTCCATACCATCTCAATTCTGTAGGAGGATCCACCTTAGTCATTACTGGGCGGTAAACGCGTGTTTTTTGAGCTGCTGTCCTTAATTCTATTTCGATCTTTTCTCCCCTAATAGGAGACCCAGCAACCCTAATTATGAACGGGTTCCAGTATTCATATAATTGAAAGTCAGTTAATATTTTCCAAACCTTCTCCGGGTTTGATCTAATTTCTATCCTAGTGATTATCTCTTTCAAGAGTTCGGTGTCACCTTTTCAATGGCAATTCTATTTCCAATAGTCCGTTTAAGTGTACTGATTGTATTACTGAAGCTTGGATATAGGACTTTTCCAACCAACACTTAGGCTCATCTTGTCTTTTCTTGTTCCATCAATGATTCGAGAATGCTGGCATTAACTTCGTCCAAATCAATATTTTGCCTTAGATACGTACTAAGATCACTTGTGGTGAGAATGCCAACTACCATATTGGCATTCTTTACCAACAGATGCTGTATTTTGTTATCAACCATCTTCCTCGCCGCCTCTTCGAGAGTTGCGTTATAGTCAATATACAACAGGGGAGAAGACATTATTTCATTTACAAACACCTCAGTACTTTTCTTGTTCTGACTGCAGACTTTTGAGGCTAAATCCTTTTCAGTTACTATACCAATGTGCTCATCTGATTGATCAACGACTAACAATGAACCTATATCCTTATGTTTCATCTTTCTAGCAGCTTCCTGTGCCGTCTCCTGTAGATGAATTACTTCCAACTTGTGGGTCAGTATCTTCTTGATTGATTCCAGCGTTAACATCAATTTATGGATGTTGGATCAAGTATATTATGGATACGATCAACTTACTATCTGCATAAAGCAGACGAAAAAACAAAGTGATCGCAACCTTTAATCTCGTCAGGGAAAAGATCCATATTTAATCGATGAAGGAATCCTAATTCCGTGCGAATATCCCATTAATCCATTAATTTTGATGCAATCTGGTCTTATATATTAACATTAACGCATTGATTATTGAAGAGGCAGCCGCGCTACCCCCTTTACGCCCGATATTGGTAATGGACGGAACTGGAGTGCTCAATAATTCTTTTTTTGATTCGAGGGCAGAGATAAAGCCTACAGGAATTCCAATTACGAGAGCAGGCTTTACTCTATTTTCCCTGAACATAGATATTACATGCAAAAGTGCTGTAGGGGCATTACCTATAACTACTATACCGTTTTGGATCTGAGCTGCTGAAAAATCCATTGCAACCTGAGATCGGGTCAGATTATTATCACGAGCGTACTTAACAACAGAATCCTCCGAGATCCTACACAAGGTTTTCAAATTTAAATCCCTCGTCAATTGCTTGTTTATACCTGAAAATACCATCTCTACGTCAGATACAATGTGGCATCCATTCTCAATCGCTCCAAAAGCCGATTCGAATACGTCTCCGTGAAACGCAATTCTTTCTTTCCCTGCAAAATCAAAATCAGCCGTTGCATGAATAACCCTTCTCACGATTGCCCATTCAAGCTCACTGTAGTTGTGCACTCCCACTTCACTATCTATAATCGCGAAACTCTCATTCTCGATCCCAAATGCTTTTGTTGACATCTTGCGCAGATCATGATCTGCGTTGAAGTAGTTAGGGTTGGGAGAAGATTCCTCGCTCAACTTCCATTGCCCTATCCAAAACTATATTTACTAACTGATCGTCAGCTCCTAAATGCTCTGTGAGGTACATGTTAGATGGATTTTGTTCCCTGATCGACGTATTGATTTCTCGCACTATGTCATATTTAATGTGAGCTCCTTTGTGCAAAAAATATGGAACTAAAAGAAGACATTTGGGTGAAGAGGCCAATGAACTTCTGATGCCCTCCATAATATCAGGTTCGTCGAGCTCGAGGAAACAGAAATGAACGCTTCTAAAATGAGGTTTAAGCGAATCTACCACATAGTCGAATGCTTCTCTAGCCCTTCTGTCACTACTACCATGCCCAATAAGCAACAAGTCGCACTCATTATCCGGCAGCTGTAGGGAATTCTCTCGCTTAGCTACGTGAACTCTATTTACTACGACTTCTGCCATCCTCATGTTCTTGCTGAGTGGCTTAGCGATAGCTACCCGAATATCCTTCTTCTCAGATATCAATGCGGCTTTCTTCACAGAATCCTTCAACTTCATACCAGGATATAGAAAATACGGAATAATGGTGATAAACTCGGCACCGTTGGCGATGCAATTTGAAATTCCGTCCTCTATACATGGGGGGACAACTTCCAAAAAGCAGTAAGTTGCATAACAGTACTTGCCAGGATAGGTCCGACTAATAGATGAACAAATAGCTTCCAACTCTTCTTTGACTTCGGGCTCTCTACTACCTCTATCCACAATCAGGATCGCCTTAATCAATTATTCAAATTCCATCCTAGCAACAGAAAGAGTAAGGTCAGGCGGAAATTTAATCTTGGGGACCACTAGAACGCCTTTAGAGCTTAGTAGTGCAGCAGCTTCAGATACACTCTTAGTGCTTTCAAACCGTCCCACTAGTTCCGATGGATTAGGAACTTGCATTCTAGAAAGCTGATTATCATTGAAGACTTCTATTGGAATGTTGTACGATCTTGAAAAATCAAGCAACCCCCTGGCCTGGGCCTTATTCTCAATTGTGGCAAGATTTCTTATACTCCTAATACTAAAACAATTATCCTGGAATAGATGAAGTATTGCCGATTCGATCTTTTCCATGGTCGTATTCCAATGCATCCCGATTCCTACGACAAAGCTCTTCGGTCTGTAGATTACCGATTTAGATGAAATTTCCTCGTTTTTTAGAATCCTATCTGTAATTATTAGTCCAGCACGGAACTCTTCAGATTTCAAATCGTCGAGTCCTAACAATGGTCTAACGTTACGTGGAAGACCCTTCTTTGGCCACCAATTTCGCTCTCCGGAGTCTTGGAAAAGTCCGATGGGCATTTCATTGACCATGCAAGCGCTTACTTGGGTGATGGTATCTGGGCCATCTATTGTCCATCCTAGATCCCTTCCTAAAATGTCCACAGCTATAGTTTGATTAACGTCGGCAGCAGTCGTTATAACCGCCATACTTCCTTCAAAAAAGGTAGAAAGCTCTGTTGCTAACGAATTCGCTCCACCTATGTGACCAGATAATGTACTAATGACAAAGTTTGCCTTATCATCGATCACTACGACAGCGGGGTCATATATCTTGTTACTTATAAAGGGAGCAATAAGTCTGATCACTGCTCCAAGCGAAAAAATACAGATTAATGCACTACTGGTCTTGAAAAGCCTCTCCATAATTTGCGAGGTTGGCTCTTCGAACCATTGGATATCATCTATTGCTTCATAATATTTTCGTGGAACATAGATCTTAGCATCTGGCCAATTGTTTTTAATGCACTTGGCTATCCTAATTCCATTCTTGGTTATTGCCACTACACTAATGGCTGATGATCTTGTGTGATTCAGATTGGATCCTACTGGGGTTGGCTTCCTAAACCCTCTTTTATTCCTATTCATAGGGGGCGAATCCATTGCAATCAATGCGAATAAGATGCAAGGAAAATTATATCTCTATCACTTACCACCAGAGGTTGCGTTCAGTCCTAGGTGTCCCCCCTTGTCAGCCTTAGCATGATAGTGCAACTGTGCTAACACCCAGTCCCGCAGGAGTCTTAGGATAAGATCTTCATTAAATAATAACAGTTAATCAATTCTTTTCTGAATCATTGCGATTCCGTGACCGGCCCTACCACTGTTTCCATATGAGTCAGAGAATTATAGACTTCACTCATCCTAAGGCTGTTTTGGGATATTCGGGTAACAGCCACACACCTTTCCATCGAAATCGAACATTACAATTTGGAGGTTCAATGAACGTTCGTCATCTTTGATCAATGATGCATGAGCGCTTTTGCATATCATGTCAAAATATCCTGATACCTTATGTTCATTTATTATTTCTTGAACGTGTCGTGCTGTATTAGCTTTCAAAATTTTGGCTAGGATATCTGTGGAACATGCGCAATCCGACGCAAGATTTGCCATGAACTCCATGTCAACGTGTGAACCTTTGACATGAGTCTGTTTAACTCCCATTGCTATCTTCGTAAGCTTCCCAATAAAGCCAGCGATGACGACATTCTGCACTTTCTTGATTCGACATTGCTTTACCGCGTACCCTACAAAGTCCCCCATCTGTATAAGGGAATGCTCTGGGAGATTGTTATCATACAGTTTTTTCACAAACTCTTCACTCCGACCCCCTGTTGTCAACGCAACGGTATCAACACCCATAGCTATTGCTACATCTAGGCTTTGCCTTATCGATGCAGCAAACGAAGCCGTGGAATAAGGGATAACAATACCTGTTGTTCCTAGTATCGATATTCCACCCAGAATGCCCAACCGTGGATTATCAGTTTTTTGCGCTATGGTCTCCCCCATTGGTACCGATATTATTACTGTAATTCCTTTAGTTTCAATCAGTCCCCCTACAATCTCCATGGCAGCAGTCTTGATCATTAGAGATGGCACAGGATTTATCGCAGCTGCACCTATTGGAAGTCCTAACCCGGGTTTTGTTACCCGTCCGACTCCTTTCCCTCCATCTATTCTGATAGTACCGACGTTGTTATTTAGTGAAACAGTAGACAGGATTTGAGCGCCATGCGTGGCATCGGGGTCGTCTCCACCATCCTTCGTGACAGCGCAGGTCACGTACCCGTTACCAACTTGGGTATTCTCAATTTGAATGACAATTTTTCCTCCTCTTGGCAAGGTAACTTCCACACAATTTACTTCCTCTCCTAACAGAAGTCGAATCAGGGCTGCCTTAGTGGCAGCAGCAGCTGAGGTCCCAGTAGTATATCCTTTTCTAAGTGAAGAGCTATTGACCTTCAATTTTAAGTCAAGAGTGAATTTGTTTTTGAATCATTCCTAATGTACTCACAATCATTTATTATCTAAGACCATTTGCTAAATATCACTTTTTCATTGTTCCAGATGGAAATATGATGCCTAAACAATCACCTTACCTCCATCGATTATTATAGTATTACCGGTAGCATATGAGAAACTTTCACTTCCTAAGCATGCTGCAACTTTGGCGACCTCCACCGCTGAACCCCACCTCTTCATTGCCGGTTCACTGGTTGCTATCTTCCTGCCTCGCTTTGTCATAGAATAATAAGTGGCATCAGTTGCAATATTTCCTAGTGCAAGAGTGTATGCTCTGATTTTCTGGTTCCCATATTCTAGAGCAATGTGCTTAGTTACAGCAATGACGGCTGCCTTAGCTATGGTGTAAGGGGCTCCTTCCTTCTGGCCTGACAATGCAGGCGTCGAAGCGATATTAATAATTACGCCTGATGCACAATGAGATCGATTAGTTTTTCTTATCATGCTCGGAAGAAATGCCCTTGTCATATGAATTGTACCCTTAAGATCAACGTCCAAAATAGCATCTAAAACCCGGTCCGTCATCTGGTGATATTTCTTGTACCAGATCGCATTATCGAATCGATGCCCAGCACAATTGACCAGTATATCAACACCTCCATGATCCAATACGGCTCTTTTTGCAACTGATCTGACGTCTTTCTCCCTCCTAACATCCAATCCAACTGCCTGAGTGTTTCCTTTAATTTTTCGTAAGGCTTTGATGGCACCGTTGATATTTCTAGAACATACCAGCACAGTCGCACCTTGATTTTCAGCAAATTCTTTAGCTATAGCAAATCCGATACCACTAGATGAACCAGTGACCAGAGCGACCTTATTAAACAGTGCCAATCAGGTTTCCCAAGAATTGTCAGAACATATTGTGAATGCGAACATTTTGGGCGGTCTAAACTGTATTATCATCGACTTGCGTACTGAGCTGGGATTCATCTCTCATCAAGGGCTGTAATATCCAAGTCAGTTATTGGTAGCTCCGCCAGCCAAATCTGACAGCTTATCAGTCTTTTCCCATGTAAATTCAGGTTCATTTCTCCCAAAATGCCCGTATGCTGCAGTCTTTTTATATATTGGCCTTTTCAAATCTAGAATCCTGATTATATCTGCGGGCT
>JAATVR010000157.1 GCA_014523665.1 Nitrososphaerales archaeon TH526 | reverse complement strand
GAAGTATGATAATAGGGATATTACAATTAGATTCGTAGTTACGATAACCGATCCCAAGATTATACCAAATCTTATCAATATACTCTTACGTTGGTATGGGTGAATGCGTTTATGCATCAGGCATACTAGATCTTCAATACTTATTATTTGAACTGATATTGGAAGCACAATGCCGAATGGGATAGACCAGAACCTGGTTACCTGCCGCATGCTACCCTGTCGAGAATAGTCTCTTTTTGTCGGCGATTGGTATTGCAATATTTGTATTATTGCGATTGCTGCTTTCCTAACAAATTATAAAACGATCAATCTATAGATCGATCGATCTTTCCAAATTTTCTTTCTGAGCTCTAGTATCATCAAAAATTTTCTGAAAAGTCGGTTTTTGCTTAGTTGGAATAAAATCAAGATGTTGTTCGATAGCCCATCCAAGTCATCCCAGCGCATCTCAATGATAAGATATGCATGCTATCTTTTTCATTTCAAGACCCAAAGCGAAAGCGAAAGTATTGATATTCAACTCCAATTAGAGCGAAAAAAACCAGAAAGCACTAACATAAATTTAAGCAATTCTTTTTTCAATATTTTGTTTTAAGTGTATTTCATATATCTCTTAGCAGATCGACGGTCATTCAATTTTATACGATTGTACTGTTGGATTATTAATAATATCTCATTAGTAGTTTTACCTATTCTTTCAACCCATTCGTGATCTTCGGACATAGCGATCTCAATTTTACTCTTGTCAAGTTTTACATGCATGCTAGACTGTATCAGGATGATGATAACTATTTCCATTCAAAATCTGCTTTTACTTCTCTTTCCCAGTACATATCTTGTCTCTCTAAACCATAAAACTTGATATCTGCAGGTCCGGGATAACCTGGTAGGTTTGGATGCCTAGTTACGATATGACGCTCGTACCCATCGACTGAGCCAAAGTCTTTACTATCGCAATAATAGCATCTTGGCGGGAAACTACTCATTGTTTATTATCTCCATAATCCATTCTGATAATATTTCTTTGTGTTGGTAATTCAAACAGAAACAAACAACTGTCCCTAGTGTCCCTAGTGACCAATCACTATCTATCCCCGTAATTATTAGATTAATTTGTATAGTATAGTAAGAAGACAATAATATAGAAAAGAGATAGTGACTGGTAGCCAGGGACACCCGGGGACAGCATGTATACTATATGATGTCCACATTAGACGATAGAATAGATAATTAATTCTGAATATCTATCTATTGATTCTATTTCTGAGAAATAATATTGAATAGCCCCTGGTTTTCAGAACTTAATTTGTTATAGCCTATCGGTAGATACGTGTGCTTTTTACAATTATTTATATTCTGCCTGATTAAGTATTTTGAGTTGAAATCTAACGGGCGTATCGCAGCACAACTATCCAGCCAAGTCTGAACTATGCTAATAACTTCAGGATCTGATAGCTTTTTAATATTAAACAGATACGGCATAATTATTCTCCATATTGCGTATTTTCTGTGATCGGCTATAGGTGTTTGAAGCAGGTTCCCAATCCACGGAATAGTGTCAGTCCTGTTGTAACCAAAGTTCTTAAAATTTCTATGCTTCCAAACATTCTTTTCCTCCCGTTTGTCATTTATCTTTTCAGCTACCAGTCATGTTCTGAAATCTCTTAACAAATATAGGATTTGGGGTCTATTTCCGTTCCATCTTTGCACGATACGCACTTCTTGGTTGCATTTCGAGTTGATTGTCCCTGGTATTCGAATAAGACACGACTTGACGGATGGTCTATGCTGCGGGTCGCTTTTCTTATCTGTAAAGTAGTCTTTTGCATATTGCATGAGTCTAGATGTTAGATCTTTTTTGCTTGAATCAATGAGACATTCAAACCTGTCTATCTGCTCAAGAATGAATCCATGTACTGGTTGATAGATATGATAACCGTTGCCCGTCCAAAGTACTGTCGGATGAGCTCCATGAAGTATTCCATTTATTTTATTGAGTGTTTTGTGTAATATTTTATCTAGCTTTTCTTGTGAATGTTCAAAGTCT
>JAATVR010000156.1 GCA_014523665.1 Nitrososphaerales archaeon TH526 | reverse complement strand
TTGAACTTGCCCTAAGATTTTTCCCTTTCCCAGATCAGAAAATCCATTGTTCTGTAAGAATGGCAGATATCTAATTAGAACATTTAGTTCATTTAACTTTGTTTTAGCTAATTCTAGCGTTATCATGAGGGTTTCACGACAGTGATGATTATGTTCACTTCACTTTAATTACCTGAAAGTTGAATATTTTAGATAACGCTCTGCAGAATAATTAAGCCGTCATTATCTGGCCGATCAGATCATGCACCAGTATACCTTTGTGCTAGGCAATGGGTAATTCTGAGGTACCAGCAAATTTCGAAATGTATGCAACAATTTTATGGCTCCGCCTATTCAGACTTACCACACTACTAGTATATCGGCCCAAAATTTTCTGAATTTAGTTGTTAAGAATTTTGAACTTGCGCAAGTAAATACCTTAAGTATTTACAGATGAAATAATACACTTTGCAAAGGTCTATAATTGTAAAATCCCTAAGGACTACACCACATACACTCAAGACAACAATTTTCTCATCCACTAGAGCCTCAGTTGCCATCACCGTAACTGTCGTCGTCGTTCTAACTATTCTGGGTCCTACAGCTCCCAGCTTGATACAACAAATGGTGGCTGGACAGCTAGCTTCGACACCACCAGAACAAGAAAGAGAATACATGTCTTCTTCTGACCGTTTAGCTGCACACGAGGCTGAAAGGGCTGCCGCTGCATCAGAACCAGACTACAGTACCAATAGTGTTTCGCAGAGATTAGATTATGCACACTTCGTTCCCCTAACCAACGGTCCAGGAAACCAGGTAAAGCTACTCTTGAATTACTCGTCTCTAAATCCGTCAATGGCTAATGCTCCAGTTAACGCAGTTATGGAAGTATACGCAGCCAATCAAACTCTATTAAGGACCACATCATTCCCTCAGCCTCTCTTACTTAATCAATCAGGAGAAATACAACTTGCTACTACGTTCGAAGATGAGTCACTGAACAACATTACAGCAAGGACAATGCTGACAGATGGGGAGAAAGTGATTCCGATCTCCAACACTCTGGAAACCAGACTCGCTTTGGGGCAGAACATTTCTGACACCGGAGAAAATATTACTGGCATTAATTAGCCGCTCACTTTTATTTTCTTTTTACGATATTTTATTTTGTCCCTGTCCAATACCGTTCCAAATAAGAGATAGAGTCTAAATATTCATATTTTGAAGACCGACTGTATATTTGCTCAGAGTATACATATTTGCAGCCTACCTGTATGAACATATATACCGACGAGTATCCTATGAATTTATTATATTTGATATCTAAATAAAAGAAATAAGTGAATAAGAATCTTATTCATTATATTTATAATTGGCACAAAACTTGTGTTGAGTGTCGATCATAACAAGAAAAAAAAGAAGATAAATCCTCAAAATAAAAAATTCTTAGGGTGTCCACTGTGCCACTCATCAAAGTATGTGGTATTTACATGTAATATGCAAAATGCCAAATACCACGTTCACGAATTATACTGTCATGGTTGTAATGTCATATTTTCTCCCTTCAATGCAACTCTGCCAATAGAAATTATAGATTCCTAGAATCTATTTTTGATACCAATTCTTCACATGGAGTTGTGTTGGGACGCTTGATAAACACATTAATGCCAATATCAGAGGGCATACAGACAAGAGCCCTATTCTCTTGGAATTCAACGGAACATATCTGGGCCAAGAAATAGGATGCTTACGATCTTTTATTGAATGATTATATGCTGATCCAATTCAAGCATACCGATTAAATTGGTTCGGAGATCTCTTATCTCACACCCCCTAAGTCTGTGAGTCCACTGCCTACGGCCTCGAGTAGTTGCCGTTTTCCATTGTCAAGGGCTAACGAATTGTTCTGCGATGTCCTGCTAACCTCCTCACCTGTGCGAAATACAGACGTGATTGCTTTCTCTAAGGCTTCATCTGCCATCTCAACATGAGAAATTGCTCCCGACGTATTTCCTGCAAGTGCAAATTGATATCCAAGAGATAACTGAGATTGTAGCTCATTAAAGCCGAAGGTATTAGATAATTGATTCTTTAGTTTGTCCCCTTGACTGGTTAACTCGTTTTGGGTATCCTCACTTGCTTGAGTCATCATGGCACTGATTTCTTCAGGATCGTGTATACTGAAAATTATTGTTGTTGACGCAACTGCCTCCAACCATACCTATTGACGTCAACAATAGTCTAGCTGCTCCCAACAGCAACAAGAACATCATGCTCGCTCCCATCTTACTTTGTGAAATTCTCGTACTCAAGGTCGATTTTCGTCTAATAAAGTGAGAATTTGAAGTACAAAAACTTGATAAAGAGGAAATGCGCGTCAAAAGAATGCAGATTTTCCGGTATGGAAATTAAACAAACCTACGTAGAGTTTGAATACTGTCCTCCAGATAATTGTCGTAGCTCTAGACGTCTGCCTAAGGTGTCCCTTAAAGCCGTTTCCAAATAAGGAAATCGAAATTGGTAACCTGATTCGATCAAACGCGAGGGCATAACGCGAGTGCTCGAAAGCAACAGCGCATCAGTAAGTTCTTGACCTACTAGCCCTCTTAGCAGAAACTTAGGAACCGCGATGAATGTGGGTCTCGACAAGGTCTTTCCCAACGTATCTGTAAAATCGGTGTTCGTGATAGGATTAGGAGAAACAGCGTTTACCGGCCCGCTAAAAGTCTCGTCTGCAATCATCAATAAGATAATCGTGAGCAAGTCCTCTAAGGCAATCCAACTAACATACTGATGCCCTCTGCCTATCCTTCCTCCCAAACCACACTTGAAGACAGGTAATATCTTTGCAAGAAGACCTCCAGAAGAGGATAGTACTATTCCAAGTCGGAGATTGATCACGCGAATTCCTGCCTCTTCTGCTACGTGAGTTGAGTATTCCCATTGTCTGCACAAATCTGATAAATAGTCTATAGCTTGAACCTTACTCGGAACAGATGATGCTCTGGTTCCTGCTTGACTGTCCTCAGACAATATCTCATCGCCCCTATTCCCGTAGTACGCAACAGCGGATACAGATACCAACACCGACGGAGGGTCATCGAGTGAGGCTAATCGTTCACATAAAGTAGTAGTAGTATTTATTCTACTTTCAGATAACCTTCTTTTCTTTTCCTTCGTCCACTTTCCAAATATATTTTCTCCGCCAAGGTTAACTACGGCATTGACATGATTGCTGTTTAATGGATCTAAATTGGGGTAACTCCTAGTTTGACCTTGATTTGTGTGCAAAGATGAAGTAACATGCTGATTCCTGGAAAGTGGGACTACTTTATGACCACCTGTCGTGAGGAAAGGCATCAGTGAGCTTCCTACAAATCCAGTCGAACCAGTAATGGCTATAGTCAAAGGTCTCTCGCTTTTTCTTCTTCTATTTATGAAAGAATGGGTACGAAGATCTTGATTAATGGTCCGATGCCGATAGTCAAAAATCTTCCTTAGGTTCCTATCCACAAATCGACGAGCTGCCAATCTACCTACTCGACCTGCAGGGAGAGAATATTCAATACGATCCTCCAACATGCAAGATGTGCCGAACCGTTCAAACAGGTGTGAGTGTACAAACGATGAAAAGACGCCTTTTATCTGGATATCCTTGAATTGCTTTTCCGGGATATATTCAGCATGTTTAATTACCCATTTCATAGAGATGGGCCCAATTTTTGTTCGAAGCTTTACAATCCCATTATTTTGAATGCTACCGCTACGGCCCATTACCTTGAATTTTTCCCATGGTGGTTTTAGGCGTTCGAAAGCGCCTTCCCTTATATGCCAACCAAATACCTTCTCTAAAGGCTGATCAATTCTGCTTGAGTGTACGAAGGATTCCACTCGATAGCTATATTCTTATCCTACATAAATTGATAGGATTCAAAACTTGCTGACTACCTTAATGGGAGTGATTAAGTTAAATTTTTACATCCACAAAAATTGAAAATTGCAATTCGTAGGAGGTGAGATAAGATCGCGCGTCCACCCATAGTGGACACCTATAGGAAATCTCGGTGTGAATCTTATAGCGGCTCAATTAAATCTACCCTCCATACTATACAGCTAGATCCGCTCATCTAAGATCCGAAATACGATGGATCTATCCACCCATCATGCGTATCTGTTCATTTTTCTGGAATTTGTATACCATCTGTAAACCAAATAGGCAATCGCTATTATTACTACAGCGATTATCAGAGGGCTGAGAAGGTAAATGACAATTGCTGCGACTATGATGAGAATTGCTATTATAACTATATCAGATAGCTTTAAGTTGGTCATTCAGATCTATCTCGCATTACGATTACTTAAAATATAGGTGTATGGCGTGAAAGCTAATCAATTACAAAACATTTTATTCAATGCCAGGAAAAATGAAATTCAGAACACACATTTGATAGGTTAGTGAGCAAGAGCAAATTGGGTATCGCTGAAAGATTGGTTCAAATTTCAACTCCAATGGACATTGCAGCTGTGCAGTTAATAACCTTGCTTTCTTCAAAATTTAATTAGGACGATCTGGGTTTGTCAAACAATTGGATCAGGTTGTCAACAAGAAGAATTAATAGCAAAGGAACTAGTGAAATTAACAAAAAGTGGAACTGTATGATATGTGGAAGGAACTTGGAGAGCGAGTATATACTCAATTTTCATATGCTGCTAGAACACAGCGAATCAAGGCGATCTCCGGTAGGAGTGGCTTGAGTCAGGATAAGCCTGCCGGACTAGACAAAATTTGTTAACCGTATACTAAAGTCCCTGAAACTTTGCCAATAATTGTAAAAGACAGCGTGACTTCTGATAATGCTACTCATACTCCTAACAATAGTAATAAAAGCTAATCCCAAATTTATGGGAAGTTTCTGTAGCCGTATTTACTATTGTTATTGCTTTATTTGCTTTATCCGAACATCTCCGTCGTTCACACAAACTCAAGCTGATAGCATAAGGACCAACAATTCATGTAAGAATATAGCTAACACCGAGATGAAAACAGGATGTAAATCTGCTGCGACAATGTATCGTGTTACCTAGAATCACCTCAAATCAATATTTCTACATTGGACAGGGCATTCCATGCAGTAGTGATGAGTCATGAATGGTGGGCATTGAATGACAACATAAAAGACATATCTGATCAATTAACGAGTGAGGGTTATGTGTTATTGGAAGCCGATCCCCTTAATGGCACTGTTACCGCAAATCCTGAATAGCTGGACGGTTAACAGGTGCAGTGAGGGACAATGCTTCTAACGCTGTCGAGAATTTGTGGTCAGCAGTCAGATACTTTGCCTAGTTGGAAAAGGTGAATTCATCACGGATAGTATCCCTTGACTGGTGTTTCGGAGGGGACAATCGTTTCAATTGGCATTAAATGCTGAACCAAGATTTCCCTTGGCAGCAATCGCGCTATACTGTAGTATGGTTGCCTAGTTACCGATTGGGAAGAGCTTTCGAAGATAAGCCGGCCTGTTCCTGGACTATGCCGTGGCCAGGACATTCGATTCCCGTAGATCAGGTAAGACGGTTTGAAGAATCTCTAGATGCTGCTTAAGTTCCAAACGAGATTTATGCAGTGGTAGAGTTGGACATGCATTTGCTGACATTTAGTGATTATTGGATGTAGTAGCTAGAAGATACAAGAAACAAGAAATATGAAAGCAGGATTTGTATAATCACTTGTTCTAAGTAAGATATATCTGATTTATGGAATTGGCATTAACATCTCTTTAGCAGGTAATGGAAAGGAAAAAATATTAACTGTTTTTAATATCGACCCTCATTTGGTCTAATCCATAAGCTAATTCCTCGCCACAAAGTCAAATTTACTTCATTCTATTGTTCAGTGAAGACGAAAATATCCAATTATTATAAATTAATGCTAGATACTTAAGAATTCTGCCATTTAATTGTACCCGAATTTTTAGTTACTAAGGGATTTCTGAAATATATTATAAGCATGTTCTGCGTATTAATAATGGGTAAGGAAATTAGAGGTGAAATGGATAATCAATGGCATGCAAAGGTATCTGCATTAGGCATAAAGCTCAGAAACCAGTAGGTTCAGGTAGATATGCTGCTGGTCAGAAGCGTTGTCAAGTATGTGAAATCTTTCTAAATTGGATAGGCCTCTGGTGCCCATGCTGTGGGTACAGGCTCAGAGGAACACCAAGAAATTTCAAGTACAAGAATAGATTACGAGAGCAAAAAATGATGAAGGATGACAAGAAAGATACTCATCAAGTACTGGTGCGTGTCAACAATTCCTAGCATGTGTAAGATACCAGTTTTTAGCATATCCAATGCCGATATCTACCTGGCGGAGCTATGACCGCGTCTTGACAAAATTTGAGCTTCACTTCTTATTTTGTTTTAATTTATATCTATTAATATCAGTAAAATCTTTCATCGTCTATGGCTGCACATTTGAGAGTGTGTGACGAAAAGACTTTGAAAGATGGTGATATAATGGGCTTCGACTACGAAGTTAATATTGACAATAATACAAGCAAAGCCAATAAGCGCCTATTGATAGCCAAGATTGGTGGCAAGATCTATGCGACTGATGGAATATGTACTCATCAATATGCAGATTTATCCGTGGGGATCTTAAATGAAGATGAAAAAACAGTGACATGTCCCCTTCATTTATCTGCTTTTAGTTTAGAAAAGGGTATCTCGCTGAATCCACCTGCTGAAGAGCCGTTAAAAACCTATGAGGTCTTTATCAAACCCGAAGATGGTGGTGTTTATGTATCATTACCTGATTAGGTATCGAAAGGTTCGACAAAAGAGCTTAGCGACCCCGACTGTTTTCTATAGCTTGTGGAAATGTCGGTCGATCTCATGATGCCTGAATATTGTACATATTCAGAAAGGTTTTAGAGTATCTAAATTGAAACATGTTACTACGAAGAGATCAAAGGGAAAGCATAGGATTAGAGCTGGACTGAGACCAGTTAATGAAATCAGCGACGATGATATTACTTTTTTTGTTCACAGATTAGAAGAAAAATTAGAATCTGGTGAATACCCTAAGCTAAGGGAACTAGAGAAAATGCTTAAACCACGTCTTTCATCCCAAAAAATAATTGCTGTATTGGGCTACCTGCAAAGATCTAGAATGATAGAGGTAGATCTTGACGGGAATATACTGTGGATAAGGAGTAATGCTTCTGGGGAAAGTGTTGAAAGTGGCACTTTGCTTGATTCTGCTGTTATGAGTGAGGACTTTAGAAAGCTTATGCAGAAACACAATCACACGCAATACCATACTGAGTAGTATCTGCTACTATCGTTTGGAATGGTCAATAAATATCAGGAAAGACAGTCCTAAATCGGGCTCTAGAGGAGTCAAAGAATAACAAATATTCGAAATAGGAAATAGGAATGACATCGATACCTGTCTGAAGTATTACATAATATATGGTCTGCAGCTCTTCATTCAACTCATTAGAGAAGATGATGAGAGCGTTATGAATTTAGCTTCAATGAATTGATCCATTTCATAACGATTTCAAGTGCAGTAGCTTTTAGTTGGCCGAGAGTAAGCCTATTGTTGGAGATAACTTCATCGGCTAATGCGATGACCTCACTTATCCCTACGTCTAGTTCCCGTCTCTCCCTCTCCATAAAATCACTCTGAGCCAAAGGAGCGTCCGTTCTTCTTCTCTCTTTTAGATGAACAAACCGAATATGCGATGATGCATGTATTGCAAGAAGTCGTACATGGCCAACACGACTAAGAACATCTACCTCCGCAATGCTTCTTATTCCGTCAACAACTAAAACAAGAGGATCTCTATTGCGTGTCGATACTGACATTGGGTCAATTTTCTTAATAATTAGTTCAGCCACGGCCCCCGGACCAAACTCTTTGCGCAATTGGACCATTAATTTACCTAAATTTGTATCATTGAGATCGAGTTTAAGCCTCTTCGCCTCGTCTCTAATTACGTCACCCATCGTTATCACTAGGAATCCCTTCTCCTTCAGCGAGTTCGCAACTGTAGATTTTCCTGCACCTGGCATTCCGGTCAGACAAATAACGACTAGCTTCTTTGTAGTTGAATCACCTGCCGCTTTCTCTACCAAATAGTCTTCTCCCCCCTCTACTGAACTAGCTTACGAATCACTCGGTGATAATAAGATACTTCTTGATTGCATTTTGGAATATTATACGATCGTTTCAAGAAGCTGCACTTTTTTGCATATGACATTGAAACAAATGAAATACTCTAGATATGATGGTGAATAGATGCGATAGACTATTTTATCAAATTTATAACCCTGAAATGGAAAATGATCTTTTGTGGGCTCGATAAAGAGGATTCTTCGGAAGATGGAGGCAGCACTGTACAGTACTAGACCGCCAAGGATTACTGCTCTCGAATCCTTACGATCCGAAGAAGGAAGCGACCCATTCAAAATATTAATTGGAACCATATTGTCAGCTCGTACAAGAGATGAAAGTACTACCAAAATAGTGCATGATCTGTTTTTGCGTTTCAAGAACAACAAGGAATTGGCTGAGGCTAACTTGGACGAAATAAAGCAGATAATTAGAAGCATAGGGTTTTACAATGTTAAGGCAGAGCGAATTCAAGATGTTTCTAGAATTATAACCAAAGAGTATGAGGGAAAAGTGCCAGAATCAGTAGAAAAACTTTTGCAATTGCCTGGAGTAGGGCGCAAGACTGCTAATTGTGTGTTGGTCTACGGCTTTAACAAACCCGCGATACCTGTCGATGTACATGTTCATAGAATATCAAATCGAATTGGTATTGTCAATACCAAAATTCCGGAAATGACAGAGATTGAATTAACCAAAGCAACAAGTAGAAAAGATTGGACGAGAATCAATAATACCTTTGTAATGTATGGGCAGAACATTTGTTTGCCCAGACACCCTCGGTGTGATTTGTGTCAGCTCAAGAATGAATGTAACTATTACCAGGAAAAAATTCCAGAATCTAAAATAGGCCAGACTAATTATTCGCATTAGAGCGGCGATCATAAAAGCTAGCCAATTAAGAATTATGATAACGAACTTTAAATTGAGCAGCCGATCATCGGGCTAGAAATATGCAAAAATTAATACTCATTGAAAAGCACCCTTATCACTGTTGAAGTTTCCGACTACAGAACTTCATTAATCTAGATCTAATATCATGAATTATTATCCTATTGAGCTACTTCATTTTTTATTTGTGTCGCTGTTGTTCTCTAATACCATGCTTGAAACCAATTCGTTTGTCGATGTACTAATTAAAAAAGTTAAGGCGGATTAGTTCTCTTCTTGAATACTACCAGGACCACAACTAAACCCCCAACGCCCACAAGCATAGCAAATGGGACATAATAGGTTGGAGAGGTTGAAGGGTCACCAAAAATTAAATCGAATGACATGGTCCCCGCATATGTATTTAGTGGGGAATTTGAGCTGTCCTTGCCATAGATTGTTATGTAACTTGGATTGAATCCATCGAGGGACAGCCTATCTGTTACTATCCTCTGACCATTATTAACTGATAAACCTTGGTTATTTCCATGTCCAACAACTACTGAATCATCTTTACTCCAACCACCGGTGTCTCGCTCATACACTTTAATATATCCAGATTCTTCCGTGTTTATTGCGGTCCAGAATTTGTCAGATGTGCCACCAAACATGGCAATCTCAACAAACTTCTCACTTGGACTTGCTTCATGCAATCTAACGATCGTCTTTGCATCATCCCTTTGTGCATAGGACATGTTGTTCTCGATTGTCAAGATCCAATTTTCTCCAATAGGGGAATTAAAAGTGTAATTAACTGGGTTTCGCCGATCAGCATTGGAAACATTAAATGCATAAGTAAACTGGTCACTACTTTTTGTCTCTGTAGTCTTAATTGGTTGAATATTTTGCGCGCGTCCCTGATTCTGTCCCATCACGGAACTATATTGTAGAAGAAAACCAAGCAATAACAAGAGAAGGAATATTCGTAAGGTAATTTTGTCCCTCATACACTCATTCATTGCAATATTAACCGTTATGGAATATTTGCCTTTATCCTAAGTATGCAACACTCAGACGACGCTCTTGATTGTGGGATCTCTATATTGAACCAGAAGTAATAGACAATGATGTACTTGATTTGCAAGGAGTTTGTTTATTTAATCCATCTTATGCCTATCGTCGGCAACACAAGCATTATTGAAGTAGACCGGATTAAAATGTGCCATCCTAGCAAATCATCTTCACATATATCACAATAATCTCGAGTTCAAATCTTTAGAAACACTATTTTTGATTCCATATAAAATCAAGCTAATAATATATGTTAGAGATGCATTAACCTCGAAAATGTAGATGGTTGTCCCCCAAGCGATACAAAATCAACTTAAAAAAGAAGCATTCTATGGATGCGTCATTTGCGGATGTCCGGTGCTTGAATTTATAGACTTCTCCCGAACGGGGATTCGAGCAGACGAGTCGTCTCGATTAGATGTATTCCTACCAGAAAATATGGTAGCAATCTGCCCATTACACAACCGAAAATTCCAAATAGGTGAGATAGACTCCGCACTTTTGGCATCAAGCAAGAATAGCCCTTTTAGCAAGAATCACGATGATCTTGCATTCACGACAACTTCATCGAATGAACTCATTGTATCATTGGGAGGATGTACCTTCGTTAACACTTCAAGATTATTGGTGGTTGATGACTTTGATCTTATCAATGTAAGAAGAATGGATCAAAGATACCTCGTAATGGATGTAAATTTCTTTAACAGAAGCAATCAATTGGTTGGAATAGTACTTGAAAATGGTTGGAATTCGGAGCGGAGTAGAAGTGGCGACTGGACCCTAGAATATCTCCAGCCCAAGAGATTAATCATAGGGAATAGACGAGAAAATATGTCATTCGAGGCCAGAATTGAAAATGGTAATGACCTCAGGATTCTTGCCGATGGTCTATGCTATAATACTCAAAAAATTCAAATTACTC
>JAATVR010000155.1 GCA_014523665.1 Nitrososphaerales archaeon TH526 | reverse complement strand
TTGACTAACATAGGATCAAATTTTGCAATAGCTATTACAAGTATGATAATAGTCTGCATTGTTTTATTCGGGTTTCCAATAGCTTTTATGTTGGCAAAGTCTTTTGGAACTAGAAAAGACAAATCTCACCGCTAGTTATAGCGGTATCAACGAGAACAACTGGCCGGCCGGCCGTCGCTACCTAGTTATGCTTAGGAACTGGCATCAGTATACAGTTTCTAATAAAGGATGTTCCGAAGGGTTATCCTCAATAGTTAACGAAAGTTATGGGCAGTAAGGACACACGACTGCCTACGAACCGAGTTGTCTCAACTATTGTGGATCTGATTTTTAGAGGTCGAGAGGATGGATTTTGCTATCTCTTGGCTGGTCAGTGTATTAATATTGATAATCACATCATCTTAAGAAATTTATAACATAAAAGGTAAAAGGTATAGCTCTTCAGGTATCCCGTACAGATAGTTGGTAGAATTATAACCAGCCTTCTTGTTAATTGATTCACTCTCTGTTACTTATTTTTCTAAGATAGAAAACTTTTGGTGTGACAGCATGATATCGCCATTCAAGCAGCTACTGGAATCTTCTCTATTCGACTACTGACATTATCAGTTTTGGCATACTGTAGAACAGGCCTTAATTATACAATCTGTAACAGCATTTGCACTATTTGCAATCCAGCTGTTTTCGAGTCATTTGAATATGCCTTCGAGGTACTAGGCATGAGTTATGGTTTTGTACTAAAAGTTTCAACGGCGCTGGTGATCCTAGCTATTATGGTAATAATACAGTAAAATAGATAAGAAAAAGTAAACACTCCAACTAACCAGATAGAGAACACTGAGGATAATGATGGTGTATCCCATCCCGGTTCGGTTCAATATTACAAAAAGGCATTTAACAAGGAGGGATTTGATATACTCAGTGAATACAACTTTACATATGCTACATGTGATTATTGTCCTGGAGGATTCTGGCCTGACAATAAATCCGGAGAACACATATTGCTAATTTATGGTACACAATAACTACTTTCGGATGCATTGTAGAAACTAGGAGAGTTAGTGTAGGACAATGTGTACATATGAAAACTAAATAGGACTTACCTGAGAGCAATTAGATAAATCCAATTTAAGGTTATCATTATTAAGATACATATACCCATGATAGCACTTACATAGAATGGCCAATGACAACAACAACAGCCCCTGAATCTCATGATGAGCGTCCACCAGGCCCCAAATTCAAATTTCCCTATCTATTTAGTTTACAATTTCTAAAGGCCCCTCTAACTGTTTTAAACGATTTGACAACAAGGTATGGCGATATTTCTTATTTTAAGTTTGGTCGCCAAGGTATCTATTTTGTAAACCACCCCGACTACATTCAAAGTGTATTGATAGACAATCAATCCAAATTTATCAAAAATCCTGGCCTTCGCTTAACGAAGCGCATAATTGGAAATGGATTGCTTACAAGCGAGGGAGAGTACCATAAGCAACAACGGGGGCTGATACAACCAGCCTTCGATTATAGTCATATTGCAGTATATTCCGACATAATAACTTCCTGTGGAGAAGACATGTGCGAAAAGTGGAAACAAGCCTTAGTGCCAAAAGAGGTAGAAGCGACGGTCGATGTTCATGAGGAAATGACCAAGCTTACGGTATCTGTAATTAGTAATGTACTTTTTGGTTCAAACATCGATTCAAATACAACTACGGGGATTATTCATGATGTAACAATATTGGTAGGATATTTCAATCATCTTAGACTACCGTTTATAGGTAACATAATAGAAAGACTGCCTCTTGCAAGTAGTAGGAAGTTTCATGCTGCAAAGCGACACCTTGATTTACTAATTTTCGCAATTATACAAGAATCAAGACAGAAGCTAATGCGAGCGAATAAAGACAGTGATATCTTTGACAGTTGGACCTTAAATGACTTTGCAACAAAGGATAGAGATAAACCAAGAGACCTTCTATCCACGTTGCTCCTCCTAGATACAAAGAGAAGTACGATTGGATCGGCTAAATCAAGTGCGGCTATGACTCCACAACAGCTTAGAGATGAAATCATGACATTATTTCTTGCAGGCCATGAGACGACAGCTAATGCTTTAACATGGACAATATACCTCATCTCTCAAAATCGTAAGGTGGAAGCCAAAATCATCGAAGAGATAAATCAGGTGCTAGAAAGCAAAAGGCGTCCAACTGTAGAGGACATACCGAAATTTCAGTATTTACGTAACGTCTTTACAGAATCTTTGCGTTTGTATCCTCCTGCATGGGCAATAGGCAGAGAAGCTATTGATAGTGTAGTGATAGGTCGTTACACAATACCTCCTGGTTCAGTAGTAATTATGAGTCAGTACGTAACCCATCGTGATCCCCGATTTTTTGCCGAACCTAATAAATTTATTCCTGAACGCTGGAGCTCTGAGATGAAATCTAGTTTGCCCAAATTTGCTTTTTTTCCATTTGGAGGAGGATCTAGAGTATGCATGGGTGAACCACTGGCTTGGATGGAGGGGATTCTGTTATTAGTAACATTATTAAGATATTGGAAGATAGAGCTCTTGCCTGAGCATCCGGTGGTACTTAGCCCACTAATCACATTACGACCAAAATATGGGATGAAGATGATCGTTAAACGAAGATACGACGATTATTAGAACTCTGTCAGGAGGGTTGTACTCTGAATGTTATACTAGTAGGACTAATTCTATGTCTATCGTACATACTTAGTCCATTGAGCGAACATGTCAACATCATCAGGATGATATGTCAATTTTCCATTCCAGGAAATAGCCACACTTGACATTGTTGATGATTAACAAAATTTGTGGTAATATCACATTTATTGATTGAGCAAACCCCATATCAAAGATGATAGATCATCATCCTGACTGAAACTAATTTCAAAAATATTAATATCCGTGGGGTAGGTATTACACAGTATGACGATACCCCTCTCCGTAGTAGGATTAAAGGCCATATAGGCATTGTAACCGCCAACGCTGGCCCCATTAGTCCAAATGACTTCGTGACCAAAGTTTGTAGTTATAAACCATCCTAAACCGACATACTGACCTGTGTTGTTATCGGACGCTTGTATATTATTAGGTAGGCCGGAAGCACGTCTTAATAAATGTGAATCTTGCATAGCATCATCTAATTTTGTCTTAATCAATCCGATATTAGCTGATAAGAATTTAAGCATATCACTAGCAGTTGAATGAAGGCCACACATTTCTTCGCTGGAATAAATGTGGCTTCGAAAGTTCTATTTTTTACTGATTTTAGACTGAATCGGATACCACGAATAAGCGAACATTTGAGAATGGTCGAATGAAGGTTACTACTGCGTGGAAATGAGGTCAGAGATCTGTCTGTAAGAGGCAAACGCATCAGATCTTAAATTAGAGCACCATCTTTTCAGTTATAGGGATAAGGAACACTACACGACGAAGATAGGGAAGCCTCTTGCTGGTTTATTGGCTACTTCCATTCCCAAACCTCCAAATGGAAGTTGCCTCCTTCGTCGATGTCCAACTCCCAAACTCCCGGCACGCTATTTAATCTTGCAAATTTCGGCGAGGAAGCCTGCCAGACAACTCCACCCCGCCAGCTCGCCTTTAGGCCACTTCCGGTAGGTCGCCCCCTTCCATGAGCCCATACACTTACAGAGTCCCCATCTTTGGTTGTGCAGATTCCATTGAACTCTGCAATCAATGTTCCTCCATGCGGGGTTGCGACGCCTGTATAGATAGATGAATAGTCTGCACCGAACAATTTGCCAGTTCCCTGATAGGTCGCTTCCACTTTTCCGTCTGGGAGTGCCCTTATCCCTGCGAACTTTCCAGTTTCTTCGAATGCTAAATCTCCTAGAGCCATGTGACCGTAAAATCGATGACTGCTATTTATGCGTTCTCGGTTCCCCTAATGAATGAATAGTAATACAATTTCAACAAACTAACAACCAACCTCCCATCTAGGAAACATATTGACGATACCGATATCCGTGAGTTCTTAGATAAATCGCATTCATCTAGTCTGACAGGTATTAGACGTATGTTTGATTTAGAAGTTTCGCACCAATAGCCCAATGCATCCTTGACCTCCTTCTGAACGAACCCCACCCCAGACTTTTGGATTGCCCATCCACCATCACCCGTCCTTAACTGTGGCGATATAGGGTAAAAGGATCTACCAGTACTCTTCTGAATCAAATGATTCGAAGTCTTCAATTCGGCGCCCAAAGTAATATTCATTAATTTCAATATACTTATGCGACCAATTTGTATCTGGTAAATTTCCACATCAGGTTATATCATTAACTAACTAAATGATTGGCACATAATATCAAACAAAAAAAATAGACCAACTTCCAGATTACCTATTTTCTTGGCAGTTCTGAATATTCCTTAATGCCATTGTTGTAGACCACTCTTCAACCCCTTATTAATAATACCAGAAGATTAAAGACAACCTGGAAGCATCAGAGATTTCATGTGATGTCATTATCTATCTTCCTCAGCACGCGGCGTTAAATGGCCATTACTACAGATATACTAAGGCAGTTTAATCTCCGCGTCGAACTCGGTGAAATTTCCATCCTCATTCTAATAACCATCAACACTTTAAAATGCTCAACAGTCTATATGTGAGTTAATTCTGCTGCGTATCCTATTCTTGTCTTGTTCATTTGGTTCCGATAGAGTGGCCTAGTATTACTAATTATCCCAAGGATATTTCTGACGATGTCATACCTATCGCGTTGCCGGTGGTAGTGGCGCTTCTGCATTCAACAGCACTTGACATTTGCTTAGCCACCTAGATTCAAACTTTCGATATGCTTCTTCCACACAAGTATTCTTTAGAATAAATATGATATTCCCTTCTAACAAGCATTTAGGTCTGTGTTGACCTAGGGACAATGGCAGAGCAATAGGGAGCGTTCGCAAATGTCAGAAAGAAGATTGCAACAATCCAGCTCTCTTTCCATATTTGCTTTGTGAAAAGTGTCTAGATGAATACGAAACTGAAAGTCTAGGTGATATCCATGACGAAGATAAGTAATAAACGACCTATGATAAATTAGATAACGGATGTCAGTCCTTTATCAGGATATTTCGAATGGTCTCATCAGGTATTAGTTTCACGATTATCTTATGAAGTTCTTCTATGTGAGGTTAGAGGTAAAATGTTTTTAGACATTAAACTTTTGAGGATGTAATTTTAACGAAGGAGGAGGGACATGAGAAAAATAATTGTTTTATCAATGATTACATTAGATGGAGTAATGCAAGCACCTGGTGGACCTGAGGAAGATACATCAGGCGGTTTCAAATATGGCGGTTGGGTTGCACCTTACTTTGACGAAATTTATGGTAAGTTGATGGAAAAACAGCTGAAACCTGCAGATCTTCTTTTGGGCAGAAAAACATTTGAGATTTTTGCCGATTACTGGCCAGAGCATGAAAATGGATGGCCAGGTATCAATGATGCCACAAAATATGTCATGTCCAAGACCATGAAAACGTCAGATTGGAAAAACTCAGTTTTCCTCAAAAGCTTGGCAGATATCGAAAAGCTCAAAAATTCAAAAGGTTCTGACATTCAAGTTCACGGCAGTGGTGAGCTCATTGAGCTGCTAATTAAGAATGATTTAGTGGACGAACTCTGGCTCAAAATTCACCCGTTGACTCTTGGTAAAGGAAAAAAGTTGTTTGACAATGGCACGATTCCTGCAGCATTTACACTAATAGAGTTCTGTTACACCAAGTGGAGTGATTATTGCCAATTACAAGCGAGCTGGAAAAGTCAAGACAGGTATTGTTGGAGCTTGAGGCGGCTAACCTGTTTATAATTCCCCAGAAAGCTGAATATCTTCACCAGGTATTTTAGTTTATGATCATTGGTGGCATTGATAGCGGATGTTTGAAATGAATCAACTATGCTTCTGCCGCTAACGTTCGGTTTTCTAGGGTCTTTTTCTCTTTTCGGGTTAGGCCCCCTCTTCATTCTCTTGTATGCTCTGCTGACAGCCTGATTGAGGACGATGATTCAAAAGATGATCCAAACTACGAAGTTACGCATTCAAGCCCTGACGGTAGAATTCAACATATCAAGCTAAAGAAAGGTGTTAGTCCTACTGAATATAGAATATTTGATTAGATGTTAAATTCGATTGCAATAATACCGCAGCTTACTGAACCCTATTTTCTTGCACTTGAGCACCTCTAAAATATGGGCCCCAAACGGCATTTATCCACTGTTGAGTCATTTTCTGCCAGGCTTCTAAATATGTGATATAGTAGGAAGAGACATTATCACTACTCTTACCTGATTCCTCATTCACCTTATCTGTTGTCTGGACAAATGATTTGTTTAGTGCTTTCATGCTCTCCAAATAGCCAACGTAATATTCATTCATCATTTTCAAATTCTTTTGATATAGATCATAATACATTTCAATCCATGTGGAGGACAGTGGCGATGAATACATACCCCGATGATATTGTTGGCGTATTACATGAACTTATAATTCGATAAATCAAGATGAATCTCTCTTACTTTTTTTACAGACAGAAGCACTGATTGGATTAGTACCCGTGACCCCTTAATTTGTCATAGGTGTTTAGTAGTGCACAATTTTGCGCAGTACTATTATTTTGATAAGCATAAGAGTTCTGTGACAGTAGTCTGCTGCATGTGGTTGTTTCACATTCGCAAAAAATCTATTGTAAATATCAAATTGATATTGAAATGTCTAATTTATGATCGGATGGGAAAGAAAGGGTGTTAATCTGATTTGATTTGATTTAACACCCTTTCATATTGGCGATGGAATTACTTACTTTCTCCTTTATCTGTTTGTTTGACATTTAATATATTTTTAAACTGTGATAAAAGGCCTTAGTACTAGCGCAATATTACAAGTTATATTATACTTTCACGCTTGGTACTTAGTTTCTATCGAACTAGCAGCATTCGCTAATTACACTACTTCCATAAATCCAAATAAGCGGCTATTGATTCGGCTATATTTCTATGAACCCACGCCATTTCGGTACTACCTTGCCTTGCATATTGTCTGCTCAAAGCAATCTGATTATTAAAAATCTCAACCATGCATGCCTTTTCTCTGGCTAAATCCCTATCTAGCGACTTGTCCATCGTGTCTAAGAGTTTGTCTAACTCTGATTGCCTCTCTTCTGAACTTGACATAATCATGAACCTCCAGTAACCATATTTAGGATTTTAAAAGTTAATGCCAGAACTGCAGAGATAATCTAAACATCCCGACAATCGTCGT
>JAATVR010000154.1 GCA_014523665.1 Nitrososphaerales archaeon TH526 | reverse complement strand
GCGATTTAGAGATCTGGAGAATAGCACTTTTGGTCGTCTATTCTCTAACAATGAATCGAAAAGAAAATGAACCTGCCTGACCTTGCTCTTGTCAATGGAAGATTGTGTATTAATACAGATGGGGCGTCTATTTCTCCCACTCCATTTCATTTCTTACCTTCTTTAAAACTTCTTGTAATCCCTTACCAGGTTGCCACATTATCAAACTTTTTCAAAGCCGTGTGTATTTCTTCAGCAATGTCCTTGTAAACAACTGCCTCTAATATGGCACGATCCGTTTCACATTCTTCACTAATCTTTATGAATTTCAAAAACTCTCGAGTCAAATCCTGCTTGATATTTGCATTCTCGCGCTTTGATTGACTCACGGTATCGGGTTCAACCCGCTCTTCGTCAACAAGCCTATTAGCAAGTTCGCGTAGCCTTCTTTCCCTCTCTTCAGGGTCTACATAACTACCTGGGGCCGACATAACTAAACTAATTCCACCGCTAGAATATTTATGCTTTCTTTTATCAATGGCAAAACACTAACGATAGACGAAATGCATCAAAGCAATCGTCATGGCTAGTTGCCTCTTTATCTAGCATTCCTTTACCATTCTCCACTGCAGTACATAGGGCAGTGATTAGTTTGTTGAATCGTGGATGAATAGCAACCATACCATTTTGATACTCTAGCATTTCCTTCGCGTGTGCTAACATATGCTTATGTTCCTTGCTGAATGGGACAGGAATGACAAACATATTCTGTTGTAGAAATTCTAAATCGTAGATTGAATGATAGTTTTTCTCGTAGAAAGAATTCTGTTGCATATCATCGGTATCTTCATCTACCCTATCCTTTAATCCTCTAATGAAAGATGGATCCCATTCTTGAACAGTTTTACCATTTGAAGGAGTACTTTCCATTCTCAATTGCTTCATCAAATTGGCGTGGCGTGAGTACATCTATTACATTCTTTTCATTCCCTGGTTCAACTACATACCACGTGACCTTCCTCTGTTTCCAAACAGCATTTAGTGTAGTTCCACCAGTCGTAGACAATGGAATTACGCTTATTGGGTCGCTACTCTCATTCACATATATATTTCTCATTTTTCAGTTTTTCCTAAGAATATGAACGTTACAAGATAAATTATCTTATGTGCACAAACGCTGAGGGATCATAACCCATATTAAGAAATCAGTACTTAAACTGATAAAACAGCAAACTAAACATTTAACTCGATGTCAGAACTGCAGAGACATTCTGAAAGCATCAAACGGGTCGTCATGTGAAGTTGCATCTTTGTCTAGGATACCTTCCCCGTTTTCTACAGCAGTCCTTAAGGATATGATTAGTTTGTTATGCTTAGTAATAATAACATCACAAATATAGGATCTGCTCAGTATAGATAATCGTCTTAACTAAGGTATCATAAATATTAGTATAGATAATCCGTCTAACTGAGATAAAACCTATTACGAATGTAAAATGTGAACTATGATAAGGAACGAACCTATCTGGTTAGGATGTTTCTCGATAGCAGTTATACTCCTATGTGTGCCGGAAAAATAAGGAAAATGACTGTTTATTTAACTTTGTATTCCTCGATCCCTTTCAGCACATTATTGTAAGCATTCATTTCCATGAAGGCTTTTCCTGCTTTCTCAAAATCATCCTGAAAATAGGCATCTTCAAACTCACTTCTTGCATTACTAAACTTCTCTCGATAATACTGCACCAAACGATCATTGGCATTTATTCTTATGTCGAGGATAATCCTGTCTCTTTCACTCGGGCCTTCTGACATAATGTAGCCTAAACCAGAGTATAAGGAAGAAGATTTAAAGTTTTGTTGCATTTGGCTAAAAATTACCTGAAGTTTGTTGTGTTTAGGATGAATGGCAACCTGTACATTTTTGCACTTCTAACAGTTCTTTGCAGTGTGCTAACATTGCGTTATGTTCCTTGGCAAAGAGTACTGGAAGGCCTTCAAACAGATAACAACCTTGTGCAGCACAACAGATTGCAGAAGTTTTTATACAAGAGATCTAAATAATAAGATATAGAAGCGTCCAGCCAAGGTAGATAACAAAGTTAATCAAAACTTATTTCTCATGATTAG
>JAATVR010000153.1 GCA_014523665.1 Nitrososphaerales archaeon TH526 | reverse complement strand
GGGATGTGCTTAGATAAAATACTAGCTAATCATTTGAAGGCGCGACGCAAAATTGCAAATTGACCAAATAAAAAATGTGCAAGTAGTAAAACCCATAGCTGTTCGAGCGCTACCACCTGCGATAGAATTAGGTGCCAAGAATCGACACGGGAATGACTTGTCAGTTCGCTCCTTGTCAGTTTTGGCATTATTGATTCCTAAGGTAAGATGAAAAGAATAGCATAACACAGTATAACTACTTTTATATACATTAATCACATAGAGCCTCGAATAATGGACAGTCCTGGATATACGGAAAAGTTCAAGTGCACCCTATTCATAATGTTGGCTATAGCCGCAATTATGACGACCATGCCAGTTGTTACGAATGCTATTACAGACGCCATTAAAGTGGAAGCTCAGAGTCATGGCATCGATGCATCCAGTGTTTATGAAACCAAATCTGTGGACTTAGGAAACAATATTAAGAACCTTGTAATCCTGATTCCGAATGAAGGTCACGAATCGCAGAATATTGGTGATCAGAGTACAGACCAACGGCTCGTCAATCAACCATATATTCCACAAAGTGTGACAGTGCCAGTAGGAACTGCTATCACATGGTTTAATGGTGATGTCGATCATGACCATAAAATTACGTTAGCCGGACAAGGTAATAACCTGAACAACATGATATTCGATAGCGATGATTTTGCGTATAATACCGCATCACAGCCAGTTGTGATGAATAATACAGGGTCATTCGATTATTATCAAGCAGATGTGAACAATGAAGATACAGACTTTGTCATGAATGGGACAATATATGTAGTGGGTAAGTCTGATAACCCTAATGTTACTACTGGTAATAGCACAGTTCAACCCAGTGCGAACATAGATACAATTGGAACATTAATGGTACCGACAGAGGATCTTCCAAAATATACATCAGACTTAGAAAATGGAGGATTTTCCATTCTCAGCACCTATAACTTCAATGACATAAGGTTGGGGGATCCACAGACACTCATAATATGGGGAACATCTTCCTCTGGCACAAACTCTCTTGAAAATGTTGTTTCCCAACTAGAGCAGATAACCCCTACTCTGCCATATAGTTGATCAAACACCCGTCATCTTTTTTTATTTATTCATTCATTTTAAATCATTCTAATATCAATAGTTGAACAATCACCGCTCTCGCACTTTATTCTCTTTCAGAATTAACCGTAAATATTGAAAGGGCCAATCTTGAGTGAAATAATTAACATTTGATAAAGAATGCTAAACAGACACTGGAATGGCGTAGAAGTAATGTCTTAGAGTTATCGAATGAAGGTAGAAGTGAGTCAGATATTGCTCGGATATTGCAGGTAAGAGTAGCAACCATTAACACAGATATCCAGTTCTTAAAGCGAGAAGCAAAAGAGAATATACGCAAATACATTGATGAACGACTACCATTTGAATATCCGAAGTGTCTGGTTGGCTTGGATTCCATTGTATGTAAGATGTCTGACATTTTGAGTAATGCAGATTCAGATTCAAGAGATATTCTGCAAGCCACGAGTGTGAAGATGCAAGCATATGTCAGTTATGATAAAGTTTCATAAGGAGAGTCTAGTGGACCGAAGGTTACCCTGGATTGAAATTAGTTTAGACTACAAAACTATTTTTATCATATTTAGAATGTTTGATATTCGCAGGTCGGTCGGGCCCTATCTTTGTGTCGATAACAATTCACACAACCGAGAGTAAGCTAATGTTACAATGAATATAATAACACTTATAGTAACAGCAGATCTATACCGCCTGCTCCTGGAAAGTTGATCACAGAATGAGCCATATCCAGAATGAGCTTAATAATTTAGAACTACTTGATACAAGAAGTATGGAAGATTAATGTAACCGATTCGCTGCAGCTGGGATTAAGAATGCAAATTGGGCCTATAATTGCATACTTCGATCGGACCTCGTGAGACCGCTAGCTCTTGGTCTAATGCAACGCTCAACACAAGAAACTTTACAATGGAACGAGGATATAGTATTTCTGAATACTCCCCGTATGATCCTACGTGCAAGAAATGCGGAGAACTTGACTATCTTACTTCCAAGGCTTTTTTGTAATTTAACTGACTTTGGTCATAAGTGCCCTAGATGGGGGCCGATAAATACGGTCACACTGGAAAACGGAGAACAAAAAAAGAGGAATAGTCATCGTGGTTTTCTCTAAAAATTACCTTAGCATAGGGTTATTACTATTCCCCTCGTTGCGATAATCTCGGTTGTTGTTGTAGTTTTGTATTCGGTTTTATATGGCATATTCAAGGAATAATATGGTATAGAAGACGCATCATTTAGTTTCCGTTGGATGCGTGGCAAATGATTCTATTCTAAAAGCCAGATATAATTTGGCTCATTGCCAACAGTATCCTTAGATAAACCGATACTATTATTTAGTAAAGACAATGATCCGCTTTGCGTATTATTGAATAATATTATTCCATGGAAAACCCAACGATCATCAACGGGTCTTCCTATAGCAGAAGATATCCAAGCAATACTTTGTCCATCTGGAATCTCAAATGTCCCATTACCTATACTCTGGATTAATTCATCAGATAAGTGAGTACTTATATAAGTCTGATTGTTAGTAACATTTCCTATGCCTTTTAGGAATCCTTGGTCAGAGGAATGTTCCTCTGTCATTCGGTAAGGAGTTAATGATATATTTTTTGAACCTAAGAACTTGGTTGTATTAGCGCTATAAATAGAATCAGCTACGTCCAAAGGCAGGGTAACCTGTTCGTTAACACTTTGCTGAGGAGTCTGTGCCAATAAATCTGTGCCGAAATGAGGCAAAGCTGCCACACTGGAGATAATCAACAAGGACAGAAGTAATGACAATTTTGCTATCCTATTCAAACGGGTTCTATGAAATATGGTGATTTAAATAGATTTGGATTACAAAGTGTTAGCTATAACTGAACCTAATCCTGGACCTAATTCAAATGAACTACCAGAGAACGGAAATTCGTTCTTTAATCGGTGGTCCTCGTCCTCATCATTGTTCTCCTCACCGTCTGTACTCTGTTTGCTATCCTCATACTTTACGTCAAGTCCAGGAACTATTTTAAATAGAATTCTGGATAGTATGATGTAGAATATTAGTCGAAGTAAGAGAATACGAGATCCTAGTTTACCCTTATTCAATATGTATACATGCCATTGAGTCACCACTGGCTAGAAAAAAGTATGAAAGGAGCCTGATCATGTTTTTTTGATTCTAATTTCATGTGGCGCTCCGGCAAACTGTTCATATGGGGTAATGAAGTTCTTGTCATTGATTTCATGGAGCATTTGTAATCCTCTATCTATCCTATCGTAAGTTCCCGAGGTCAATCTTGATCTTTTCTGATCTTCTTGTTCGGCTAGAACGAGCTCTTCAATAAAAATAGCCGTCGACTAAGAACTGCGAACACGTCCTCAAAAGATTCTTTGGGCTATTCGTTTCAATATGATCAGTATGGTAGTACTACGAGATACTGCATAGGATCATTAAAAAATCCTAAAGGTACTCGTTCATGGTAACGACTTCAGCTATTCACATAGAGAATATTTGGTTTGTAGACTCTTACAAGACAAACAACAAAATCACTTCTACAGAACCTGGGTGTTATTGTAGTGATAAGCGATGAGTTATCGAAGGACAATTTGTTAGTCGCTCATAGAATTGATTCCTGTTGCTCTGTGATTGTCTATTAGTGAAAAGGATTTTCCAAATAAGAATGTCAAGTTATCTTCAGACATAAAGTCGTGAGGAAATCCTAATTGAATCTTAGTTTTGTTGTCTAATCTTTTCAACTGATCTGGTGTTAATTCAAAATCTAGACAACCTAGATTGTCAGTTATTTGAGCTTCAGTTTTAGCTCCTATAATAGGTATTATAACTCCTTTATTTTGTTTATTTTGCTGCCTTATCCAGTTCAATGCGACTTGTGATGGAGTCCTATCTATTTCTTGTGCTATTTCCTGGACTTCATTTGCTATAGAAAAGTTTCTTTCATTTAAAAAAATAGCCGTCATTGGATTTCTAACAACATCTAACCTATTTTGTTGTTTGCCATTGTCATCATTAATACTACCAGCTTGTTTGTTATACTTTCCTGTAAG
>JAATVR010000152.1 GCA_014523665.1 Nitrososphaerales archaeon TH526 | reverse complement strand
TTCGAATGGCTTGACACTCCTGGACATCCTGCTTCTGAAAGGAAACCATTTATGATGAGAGAAAAGGATTGCATATTCTGTATGGCATGTGAAAATGTCTGTCCTCCTCAGTGTGTAAAGATATTCAATAAAGGATAGGAAAAAAAATTCAAATCAAATAATCTAAAAGAGGATCAATTCAATTCCTTCATAGATGCAAAAAACGTCCTTGCAAACAATAACGGGACAGACTGAGTCCGGACTAAAGGTGGAACATTATAAGAGAGGATATTATTTCTGTACTGATGAAGAATATGTTGGTATATATCAGAGCGATACACTTTGAGCCGCAATCCGATTTCAAAACGGGCTAGATCCAGAAAAGGCTGGGTCAGTTACCCTAGTTCTTTCTTCACAGATCCGAGTATTCAATCATCATCCCCCGTCTTGCTCTTTTAACTTTTAAGCAATATTCCTTAACTGTATAATTATATTAATTAAACCAGTCAGATTTCATTACTCTCTCCTTTAAATATCGTTCTTAAATCAGCTTCAATGTCATGTCGCTCGAGAAGGTAGTAGCCATTATAGCCGCCAAGGGAATTGAAGGAATCAAAAAGGCAGAACTACGACGGGAGTTGCAAGAAGTACAAGAGCTCGATTCAATACTCCAGGAATTAGTTAGGACCCAGGAAATATTCATTGAAAGGAAAGGCAATTCATTCTATTGTTGGCACAAGAATTACTATCTGCAGAAATTATTGAGCACAGATCAAAAGTTTTCACTATTATATTCCTTGATGAATTCCATGCAGGACTCATTGAACGCCAGGTTCGATTCATTTAACGCAGGGTTAGACGCCGTTACCACGGAAGTCAGCGCGATAGCTGATGGAATAAGGGCTCTCGCTAGTACTGGACAGAGAGATACTAGCGCAAATGACTTAGCTCTTCAAGAACAAATTGAACCAATCAATATTGATTATGACCGGTTCAAAGAACAACTTGATCACGCGTTAGCCAGCTCCTCAAGTTCAATCGGTTGGGTTGAGCTGTGTAACGTACGAAAAGATCTCTGCTCAAAGATGAATATTTCCCGAGAGCAATTTTACCACTCATTTGAAGAAGTAGTTTCCAACAACTATGACAAATACGAGCTTTCCACAGGTGGAGAAGAAGGAATACAATTAAGAGGATTGGTACACGGATTCGTGAGGTGCATCTAAATGTATCCATACGGCCTGAAACGCAATCCATATCACAGTAGCCCGACTCCCCGATTTTCAGACTCAGCGATTCTAGGTGGAGAACGACATAAGGAAGCAAAAGGTGCAATTCTTTCATGTATGGACGATGTTTGCTCCAAAATGGCTCTTTCAGAGAAAGATCTTCGTGTTGTCACAATAATTCAGGATGTTGGATCTGGTAAGACTCACCTAGCACTTCATATGCAGACAGTTGAAGAGATGTCTGCAAAGTCTGTAATATCTTATGTTGACTTTTCACAGATATCACCTAGGAGCAAGGCCGTTATACTCTCTTCTATTCTGGATGGATTCAGGGAAGACGACCTAGATGCACTACGCTCAACTTTAATCGGTCTTATAATGGCTTCGCGGCATGATAGAGAGAAGGCGAAACTTATCAAGAAGCTATTCAAACACGGTCTCCTATCAGAGATCAAGGGAGAATCACTCGAAGACAAAATAGGAATGTTACTCCAAAAGAGAATCAAGATCAGAGACGAAACTACATTAAATGAACTCTTAGGGAAAAATTTCACCGATTTAGAGAAAGCGTTAATGTATTACGTTCTTAATGACGAGATGAAAGATTGGGCTAGTTCGATCGGATCACTCGGTGAAATGCTAGAACTCCTCGCATCAATAATTAGCCTAAATCAGAAGCTCTTAAACAAGGTGACAATTTTTGAGTTCGACGAATTTGATTCAGAAGGCGAATCGATGGAGTTCATCAAGGCGATTATTAACTTTGTACTCCCTTCAAGCATGATCTTACTTATTATGACGCCTGCATCTTACGACGAAATAAGGAAAAAGAATATCTCTTTATATGATAGATTGGAGAAAGCAAATTACAAGATCGATCTTGCAGGTTCAAACACATTTAGCGAGATAAATGATATTGTTCTTGAGTATATGAGATCTGGCAATCCCACTGGCGAATTTAACCTAGAATCAGAGCATGATTTATCTACCAAGATCAAAATTATCTATGACGAATTTCCTGATTTCAGAAACGTTCGCTCGATGATAAATATCCTTTATCATGCAACTGAATTGGCTGGCAAAAGTGACTCAGGAAGCATCGACGAACAAGCATTGGATGAAACGATTAAGACGGCGTTTCCTGGATTGAGGATCAAAGGCAGCATAATGTCAGTCCCTGTCTCAGACTTCATGAAGATTAGAAGAATGTCCAAAGACATTCATGAATTGGAAGTTAGGGTTAAGAACGCAGTGCAAGATCTTGTTCAATGCACGGAAGGCGAGAGTTCATTAAGTTCTCTTGATCCGTCTGAAGGTACAGCCGAGTTAGTCGACGTCATGTATCGCGATTCTCAAGGGGATAAAGTTGCTGTTTCAGTTGCACTGGCCAATGAGAAATCATCCAAGATCCACCAAGGCATTACAAAATCCCAATTTCCAGAACAGGTGAATAAGGTCCTTATTCTGTCAGACAGGCTAGGCCAATATGATGCACAAAAAGAAGTTGGACCTCAAGTGAAGAATGTCAACATCGATGATTCAAAACTGATTGATTTGATTTATTTTAGTTCAAAATACAGAAATAGCCAGATCTCTGATGAGGATCTCAAACGAGCATCAATGCTCGCAAAATCGATAGAGCTTCCTTAATCAGTGCTCCTCCTCTACCAATTCGTTCATACTGGCTTTTGAGTTTTACCTGAGTGCGGTCCACGCGTAAAGGCAAGGCATTAGAACTCTTTTATGTGGGTACTGTTTACATGCAGTGTTGAAAGAAGGAAATTTTGGTGATTGGCCTGGTCAAGATAACGTGGAAGATTACGATCTTGACGGTTCAATCGCTTGCAACGTCTGTGGAAAGGATGCGGATTTCGTAGTTCAACTCGAGCTAGTATGGGATAGAAGCAACTATAGCCTAATGAATTCGCTTAACCAGATGCCCTTCTATCTTTGCAAAGCCCACGAGTATATTTATGAACGAATGCAAAATAATATTGAACTAACAGAATACTTTCGGGAAACAGTAAATGCAAACCGCTAATGAATGTTGCAGTTAAAGTGGTTCCTCTCTTCTTCAAATGAGCGACAAGAAGAAATATTCCAGCTACGACGATTTCTATAGGAATCTACATACTAATGGCGCTTCAATTATCGAGTTCAATAACGAAAGGGTACCTTGCATTTGCGTTGAGAATGAACAGTTCAGGAGATTTGTGAACTCAGCTGCTGGCAGGAAAATGGCCGTAGACACGAATCTGGATATCTATCATAATGAAAGGGATGTTTTTGTTCAAATTAATATGAAAATATTAGACACAGAGTTGGAATATTCTTTTTTGTTTCATGCTAACGAAATAGTAACTTTTTTCAAAGTCATGTTGGACAGCGCATTGATAGTATTATCGCCAAATGATCCGTCTTCCATATCTGAAATGTCTGAAAATATATTTGCAATACAGTTACCGAAAAGAGACAGATTGGAAGAGGCCTTTCGAATAATTTCGAAGCATACGAACAAAACAGGTCTTGAATAAGAACGAATGTATGAATGAATGAATGAATGTATGAATGTATGAATGTATGAATGATTTGATAAGAATGATTGAATGAATTAATGAATTATCGTAACTCAGATCAGCTACACGAGTTAACCTTAGACATGCGACGGCCGGGATTTGAACCCGGGTTACCAGATTGGCAATCTGATGTCCTAGACCAAACTGGACGACCGTCGCATCTTACGAGATTTACTAAAGACTCTTTAACAACCTTTCGGTGCCTTGAAATCGAAAAATGTACTGACAAATACTCGCACATTTTTTTATGTGAAAAAAAGCGCGAATCATAAATGAGGCGATCTAGGGAGCTAGATCTAATGTAATATAGAGGAATTGCCATGAAAGCCCCACCAACTCCTCGTTCAGCTAATACCAAAATTATTCAGTTGGATCTAACGATCAATTGAAAATTTGTGATTAAGCTAATAGAATGAGCGTTGTGTATCCCCTTTTCTCAGTCACATACGAATCTTCTATCTCTTCGACTACAATGGTAATGGAAACCACATCGCCACTCTTGCAAAGTGTAGGTTCCAAAACTACCATATCATTAAGTATGTCTCCACCGACAAAACTCTCATTACTTGCTGTGTATCTTACCTCGTTTTCTGAACTAATCAGAAAAACCTGACCCTTCTGATAATCGCCTATTCTAATCATTCTTCCTTGTCTTGGCACCGCTGTAACGGTTAAAGCAATTTTTTGCGCGTGTTGCGCTATAAAGCGCTTTGCAGATCCCACGGTTATTTCATAATCAAACGGGTACCCTGCAGTATACTCGGCCATCTTGTTTATTCCATCATTCATTATGATATCGACCTTCTTTATGTTGAGACCGTATTTGAAAATCCAGTCAGATGTCGTCAACGCAATCGAATCGATTCCTTCTTTCCGTCCAGCAGATTCATTGGCATTGAGTTGATATCTATCAACCCAATCTTTGTAATCCTTGCTAATATCACTTATAAAATCGGCGCAGGTCGCCTGATAATCCTGGACGCTAGAGGCCCGTTCAGATGCTGTGTCCCTAAACACCAATGCTTGTAATCGAACATATATTAACTTGGCATCTCAATATTAAGCTGAATCTATTTAGATTATGGTAATGACTTTGGAGGGACCAGTTTTGTTATGACCTTTACCTTCTCGGCTTTACTAAAGGAACTTAAATCTAATATCGATTACAATCGAAAGGCTTTGGAGAATTCTTTAAAGGTTAACCCTTCTCTGACTTATCAGAAGGTTAATGAGATAACACATTTTGTCGGGTCCAGGTACCGACTAAACCTGCAGATTCACTTCCCTGACAGCAGAAGATTGTCTGTTATTGATTCCTATGGCACTGAGAACCTGGGGATCGTATTCGACAAGCACAGAAAGCGGTTTCCAATTCAACGCGAGGCTGTAAAGAAAAAGGCACTCGATTTGTTTGCTGCCTCCAAAGCTGAAGATGCATATATGTACGAAGGCAAGGAAGGTGTGCGGGTAACCTTTGCTGAGGGCAGGCTGGAGATTCTACCAGGGTCAATTCACCTGTGGTGCAACGTGGAGAACGAAGGTGTAAAAGACTACGTGGACTGGTTATTTGAAAACGTTTATGATCTTGACAAGCCTCGTTAAAACCCTAGGGTTGAGAGGGATTTAAAAAATATCATGACGATCTGAAAGTCAACACTCTCATCTATTGGTATCCTTGCATCTCAAAAGTGTATCTTGTGTTGCTACTAGAATCGCCTACATCGGCCTTGATAGGTAGTGGAAATCCATGTGCGATCCAGATTTTACTTACTTTTGATGGAAGATCATATTGCAAGACATAAGAATCAACTGTTGTTCCATTGACTGTGAGGGTGTCTTGTCCCGTTATTCTAATCGGTGCCGTCAGGGCCCCAGAAACCACGTTGTCCCAAACAGCTCCTGGAACCAAATACTTAGGTTC
>JAATVR010000151.1 GCA_014523665.1 Nitrososphaerales archaeon TH526 | reverse complement strand
ATGTGTTTTCGAGCAGTCAATAGAACTACAGGCTCCATCACCATTTTCAAATACACAATTATAATTGCTTTAGAGAGACTTACGATAATGTTTGAAAATTAACCCTAAATGTATCTATAAATTAATACTTATATAATATTTAATGAGCAAATCTGTTAAAGTACTAAGCTATCTACTTACCATACTAGTACATAAAAGAGGAGAGGAGACATCTACACCATCTTGCAGGGAAACGAGTCTACCTACATAGAGATTCTAGCACCTATTAAAAAGAATTCAACGAGCATGTTCCAGTTCACTGAACTTCGATAGCCGCCTCATTGAAACCCATTTTAAGCAGATAGCCCTTGACATCATCTCGATGGTCACCTTGGAGCATTATGAATCCATCCTTCGCAGTGCCACCACACGCAAATCTGCTCTTCAATTCCTTAATAATACTCTGGACATCGCTTTGTTTTGGATCTATACCTTCAATCATCGTGGTTGTCTTAGAAAAACGTCTCTTTTCTAGTCGAACGATGATCCTTGTGTCCTCTTTCTCCAATTCGCCACAGGCACAAAGATCGTCGGGAAGGCCACATTTCTTGCATATAACCGCCATCTATTGATAGTTATTTCCCCAATTCTTACTTTTAAGCCTTGCCTGATGAGATAGGAATGCCTGGTGTGTTCCTCACTATCCCCGTCCTTAACGTTAGCTGCGGAGTCCCGATTACACCACACCATACCGTATCAATTCTCATCTTTAATCGTAATCTATTTAACCGAGTTAAGGTCCTTCAAATTGTAGCAATGAGCAGTAGCAGTAAGAAAAAGAATGCACCACTACCAGCCTCCAGCGCAGGGTTACTTCGATTCTTTGAAGATGAGACCAAAGGGGTCAAGATCAAGCCCGAATTGGTACTTAGCATAGCAGGAGGGATAATTGGTGTTTCTATACTCATTCGCCTAATATTCCCTGTGTGACGACACTTTTCATGTATAGGCAGGCAGAAGATAGCGTTTCAAATATTCATAAAAGATGGGCTCTAACCAAGCTGAATCCATCCACTACCAAACTTTCTTTTGTAATCACATGTTGTGCCTTTTCTGCTCTTGCTATCCTCACTAATGCATATGTAACTGGAGTCGGATTCAGTAATTTCCCATATCTTCTTTATTATGTTGTCGTAGGGAATATCGCCCTATTCGCACTGACATGTTTGGACTATACTCTCTTGAAAGGGACTTCCCTTAGCAAACTCTCAAAAGTCTTTCACGTATCTGCGTTTTCGTATCTCATCTGGTTGCTTACCTTAGGCATAGGCTTGCTCGTACCGAATTTAATAAGCAACGATGATAATCGTGCTGCCATAAATTCAAGTTATCTATTAGAAGGGTTGCTCTTCGTGGCTGGCTTTAGGATCTGTATGTTTAAGTCAGTTTTTGGAGCAACATTACTGCGAGCGATTCTTGTAGGGCTGGTGGCCCCATTTACCATTATCTTTTTCTTTATGCCACTTCAGTTTATCCCGGACGTATTTACGAGCCCGATTGCTCTTGGATACGGGTTAGTTATTGTCGGCATGGGGATCCTGTGGGCCATTATGGCAGATCGTGCGGGAAGGCCAGAGATCCGGAGCACGTTTGAAATCTTGCAGGCATTTTTGGCTGCTTGGACAGAGAAAGATGGAACAAGGTTTGAGCGGATAGCCGAAGAAAAGGCAGCCGAAAAGCCAGTCTCTACATTCATGATAAGATTTGCCCTTGACAAAAGCAATGGATACTCCCTTGTTCTGCCCGAAGTCCATCCAGGTCCTTTCCTGTCTGTGGGAGGCAGTAATCTTCCCTACGTTCTGTACAATGCTTTTTCTGGAAGGGCAATGGTATTGCACGGTGTTTCTGACCACGCATTGAATATTCCTTCTAAGGAAGAGCTAAGCAGATACCTAAGAGGACTGAAATCAGCAAGAAAGCTCTCGTCTCATAGCCATTGTTCGAGGCCGGTCAGAGTTGAGGATGGTCATTGCAGCGCCACTGGAATTAGATTTGACAATGTCTGTATGCTAATTCTGTCCATGTCTCCGGAAGGTATGGAGGATGTTCCATATTCAGTGCTATCTCAACTTACTCATTATTCAAAAAAGATTGGGTTTGATTCCCTACTCTTGATAGATAGTCACAACGCAATGGGAGATACCTTGGATGGCCAGCAGACAGAACGGTTACTCAAGACCGCTGAGCGTTGTCTGGATAAATTAGTTACTGCAGTAGAATATCCGTTTCGGGCAGGTTTCGCCAATATTAAGGACATTCCTATTGGAGCTAGTTTCCAAGACGATCTGGGTGAGTCTGGCTTGGCTGTGCTTGCATTGTGCATTGACAACAAGTGGAATTTGTTGGGCTGGGCTGACTCCAATAACATGAAGAATGGCCTGCGGGAGGAGATTTTGAAAAAACTGACAAGTCAAGACCATCATATGGTCGAAATCTGTACCTCAGACACTCATAGTACTTCTGGAAAGAGGACCCGGAACGGTTACTTCGCGCTTGGAGAGCTCAGCAAGGAGGATTCGATTATAGAAGCATTTCAAGCATTATCAATTCGAGCAATGGAATCTGCAGAGTCTTCATCTCTGGAGCTGTACTCGGCCATATCAAGTGTAAAGGTAATGGGATCAAAACAGCTAGACGACTATTCATTTGCTTTAGATAGATCAATGAGGATTACAAAGATATTCCTGTGTGCATTGGCAGTTACTTTTGTTAGTATGATACTGATGACTTGAAATTTGAAACGACTTGGGAAATGACTGCGGGTCTCGTTAGGAATTTGATTTGAAATTAATTTTCATTGCGTTTATCTAAAAATTGGCTCTACGGACAAACGAATGATGTATAAACAACTAGATCGAGGTCAGCATCTGTTTAACCGAGTTATTAGGATGGATGGGGAGAGATTCGAACTCTCGATCACCTGTGTGTGAGACAGGTATCATAACCAGGCTAGACTACCCATCCATTTTTTTGAAGAGCTAACCTGTCCCCCCCTTCTCTTGTAATCCTAGACTTTGTATTTCAATATATTTCCTCGTCTCTGTCTTGTTCGCTTTTTCTCTACTTTCTAATTCGATACAAGCCAGCCGAAGGTTGGGGGGGGACTATGTACCTTGGTCAAAGCCCTTCAAGTATTTCTGTTGATCCTGCGTCAGCTGGTCGATATATATTCCCATGGAATGGAGCTTTGCTTCTGCTATGACCATATCCTGTTCTCTGCCAATTTCGTAGACCCTAGGTTCAAGCGAACTATGAGTCTGTGCAATTCGAATTACAGAAAGCAGTTGATTTGCAAAGCTCATATCCATGACTTCAGAAGGATGTCCTTCCGCGGCCGCAAGGTTAACCAACCTGCCGTCTGCAATAAGGTAAACAGCTTTACCATTTGACAGCTGATACTGGTAAACATGATCGTTTATCTTGTTTTTCGCCACTGCATTTTTCTCCAGGGCGTCGACTGAGATCTCTACATTAAAGTGACCTGCATTGGCCAATAACGCTCCGTTCTTTAACTTGAGAATTGTGTCGTAATCAATGACATCTCTACATCCTGTTGTTGTTATGAAAAGGTCTCCTGCGGATGCGGCATCCGAGACCTTTGCAACTGAAAACCCATCTAACTTTGCCTTAAGGGCAGATATTGGATCAATTTCAGTTACGGTCACATTTGCGCCCAAGCCTGCCGCTTTTCGAGCAATCCCTTTGCCGACGTGCCCGTATCCAGAGACTGTAACATTTTTCCCTGATATCAGGATGTTCGTGGCGCGAATGATTCCATCTAATGCGGATTGGCCAGTCCCGTAGAAATTGTCAAAATCATGTTTTGTCTCAGCATCGTTTACTGCAATAATGGGGTATTTGAGAATCCCGCCCCTTTCCATAGCTCTCAGTCTTACAACCCCAGTTGTTGTTTCTTCCGTTCCTCCGTACACAGTTTTAAAATTTTGAATAGCCTTATGCATCTCCAAGGTAAGATCTGCCCCGTCATCGATGGTTATGTTTGGATCAATCTTCATCGCCATGTGTATGTCGTCGTAATATTGCTGGGTCGAAACTCCTCTACTGGCGTAAATTGATATCTTGTCATCCTCAGCGAGTGATGCGGCCACGTCATCTTGAGTACTGAGAGGATTACACCCACACCAGGAAAGTTGGGCCCCCAGTGCTTTAAGAGATTCAACCAATACCGCTGTTTCCTTTGTGACATGAAGACAACCGGCAACGCGCACACCCTCTAACGGCTTGCTTTCTTCATATTGCTTGGTCAAAGACTGCAAGACAGGCATATGGGACAACGCCCATTGAATTTTTCTCCTTCCTTCGCTAGCTAAGGAGACATCGAGAACACGATAACTCATATTGCTTGCCGATACACGGGCCATATATTATTTTAACTTGGAGAGGGACTTGGAATTTTATTCATCAATCACAACTTAGAACGAAGAACCTGATTCTGGATCCCTTCTAAAAATGGATAAGCGTATCTGAAATATCGAAAATAATCGGAATGATATAAAGAAGATAGGAAGGCAGGATGAGGAAAAAATAAATGTATCAAAAAAACAAGAATCATTTGCGCAACTCAGACGAAATATCATTAGCCGAGTTGTTTGGTCATTGCCATGATCCTGAAGCTTTTTCAAGAACCACTTAAACCTGTCTTGCCTCAGGGTAGAAGCAAAAGGTATATGATGATCGGATCGATTTTAGGTAAGGTGTGCGGAAGTTTCAGATAGGCGTAATCGGTTATAACGATGATCGTTGTACAGAGGTCGCCAGAGAAATAGCATATGAGGTGGGTAAAGAAATCGCGATCTCGGGTTCAGTGCTGGTATGTGGAGGACTTGGAGGAGTAATGGAGGCAGCCTGTAGAGGCGCAAAAGAACAAAACGGTGATACGGTTGGCATTATTCCGCAGGATAACTTTAGTTTTGCGAATCAATTTTGTGATGTTGTGATTTGTAGTGGGATTGGATTTGCACGAGATTTCATT
>JAATVR010000150.1 GCA_014523665.1 Nitrososphaerales archaeon TH526 | reverse complement strand
TATTGAATAAGACAATTTTCTCCAGTCTGATACTGTTATTAATAATACCCACAGCTTACGTATACGCCGGTGGAACTAGAGGTGATTATGATGAAAGATATGAAGACATACCTGGTGCCCCTGAGTGTTGGGTAGACGGTTATGATGCTGGAGTTGCTGGCGAATATGATATAGATAGAGCTAATGAATGCAATGGTATCCCAGGGGACCAGTACAATAGATCCTGGTTATATGGTTGTGAAGATGCCGGTTATACAGAACAGGAATGCAATGACATCGTTGGGGGCGAATAGATGATCAATTTTAGTAAAAAACTAGGGGTTCCTGTTAGAGTAGCACTAGCATTGTTAATGATAGTAAGCCCACTAGCTGCACAAGTGCAAGCAAGTAACTCTGGACTTAGAGTTATTGTGTATGTGCACAATGTACCAAGTTGGATAGTAGGACAAGAAGCAGGAATGACGGTCACTTCAAACAGCGACATATCATTGCACAGAGCCGTCATAATACCAGATGCAAGTAGCTTCTACACTCAACTACGATTCGGTTCAGGTGAAGTAGCTGTAGGAGAGAAGATCAGTGATGTGTATACATAAGCTAGAACTTGAACTATTGTTCATATACGTGGAACAGCAAGAACAGCAAGCCCGAGAGAATAGACATATACTTGCCAAGATCCAACAACAACAACTTCGATAGCAGCTCAGGTTCGAGTTTAAGCAGTAGTAGCTCTAGCTCAAGTTCAAGTAGCAGTAGGATCTGCATATTAGCAACATGTCCCCCATAAGCGTAGCAATCGCAAGTGTGCTAGTGCTAGCAAGCATTAGCCTACTGAGCGCACAAGCAGAAGCAGAGAATATAACTGTAACCGTTAGAACTAACTTACAGGCAGTATTCGACGGAGCTCGTTTAGACGATGCATGGTTTACAATTGATGGACAAAGATACGATAATGGAAGCTACTCTGATATGGGCGATTGGGTTTATCCATCACCACCAAATGAAGACGGCAGCATAAATAGTGAAGCGCTTGACCATACACTCGTCTTACCCCCAAAATCTGACGAATTTGATATGGGAGTAAAGTTATGTCTAGAAGATAGTTGGGATTATAAATCATGTCAGTTTGTGTCATACGGAGAAATACCTGAAACAATAAGCTTCTTGTACCCTGAAAGTTCACGTCTTCCCATAACCCATTAATATATTTTTGTTGGAACTGTGAACACTTGGAAGACTTCCACCTAATTTCAAAATTTTTTGAAACACAAGCCGGTATAGTAGTTGCAATAATGGGATTAATTATTTTGATATCAGCCCCAATCATAACAAATGTGCAAGCGACTGCAAATCAGTCACTCGCCGAAATTACGACGATGTGCCATGGGTGTTTACTAATTTACGTTCCATTCTCTCATCAAGAGTTGTCTGAAGATCAGTGTTTTTACATTAACAGTTGTCTGAATACAGGGAGCTCAATTGTAGAGTGTTACAATGCAGCACGAAATATTAATTGTGATATGTATAATGATAAAAGATATTATTGTCCAGGAGTGGTGCTCGGTTCAGAATATAATCACCATTGGTTCGAACTCCTGGGGTTACCAGCACGGCCGTAGCATATATTACATATATTACATGTATGTTCAAGTAAAAGACCCTGCGGGCAAATATGTTTGTGGAATACGTCTGATAGCTTCTTATGAAAAACCAGTGTAATTCATATAGACAACTAAATTGACCATCTTGAACTTACATCGCCGACATTCCCACTAGGGAGGTATCTGTACACTTTATTGTGAGTCGAACAAGCAATGATGATCAGTAGCAAATGAGTGTATAGTAGTAAGTAGTCGAGTGTTTTGTAAGTGTGTTCAATACACTATTTTAATGTCAGTGATTTAGACCTGTCAGTTAATAGTAACATAGCAATGTAACAGACTTAGAGTGACCAATTTGAAGTAATAATCAGAATAAACAACCCGATTTCCAGTATTTAACACATTATATAGCATTATGTGTACAATATTCGGACTATATACGACCATGTATAGGGAACTATATATAGTTGTATATGGCCAAATATCGGATATGGACCAGCGTTGGCGTAAAACAAAAGAAATGAGGCTAATTGATACAAATATCACATGCGGAGCAAAGCTATAATGGACAAACTAATTTTTGTTGTTACTGTAGTAGCAATCATTCCTGTCTTAATAATGGCAACTGTACCAAACGTATATGCTGGTGGTGCTAGAGACGATTATCCTGGCGACGCTACGGATGATGAAGCTGATTGCTGGGTTAATGGCTACGATGATGGCTTTGCTGGAAAATATGACGAAGACAGAGGTAGGGAATGTGAAAAGATAGGAAGCGATAACTATGATTATCTATGAAACATTGGTTGTAGAGACGCAGGTTTACATCCGCGAGAATGTGAAGACATTAGGGATTAGTAATGAACAACATTATTTTTTTTAGCAATCATTCCTGTCTTAATGGTAACCGTACCAAACGTCATAGATATGAAAAATGCTTAATGGTCAAGTCACGACCACAATCTAACATTAATTAATTCTATCAAACTTTTATAGTTGCACATGATTATAGAATCGTCCAAACGTTGAAGTATTGTCCGGAATACGGTACCATCTTGATCTTTTTCTCAGCTTATTTCATGTAATGAAGAATAATAAACTGATTAACTAAAAAGATATTAAGACTGTGTTAAAATACGCC
>JAATVR010000149.1 GCA_014523665.1 Nitrososphaerales archaeon TH526 | reverse complement strand
CTCTCCTTATGCAACTATGAACTGCCAAAGAACAATCCTTGATAATAGCAGTTTTTAATGCGTGGTTTCTAGAAATGTGGATATTTGTTCATCATTTAGTGTATTTACATTAAGAAAATAGATGGGCGCCCGTTTAGGACAGCCCTTTCTTGTCGTCTAGCAGTTTTCTTCTACATTCTCAGCGTCGTCGTCGTCAAACTGACTGTTGAACGCTCCGTGTGCTGCTGGCGTTCCTTGATCCTGATTTCCTATTCCCTGTCTTGGTGTTTCGTTATCGTCATCGCCCGGTACTGGATCTCTGCTATGACTTCCTAAGTTTCCTTCGTCTGATCCTTCCTCTTTGTGTTCTTGTGCTTCATGTTGTATTACCTTGCCAAAGCAATTTGCTGATATCTGACCATCGTCACCCAATTCGTCATCTGGGATTGTTGGGTCGGATACCGTACCTCCTGCGTCCGCACCCTCATCTGAAGTCTGTTGATCGTCGTCATGGCTGCCTACTCTATCGGGTTGAGTGTCTCCGTTGCCTCCTTCTCCTGCGTTGCCATTGTCCGCCACATTATCACTGTTGCCATTGCTGTCGCTATCGTCTTGGGCAAACACGTTGTTGCCAGTTGTCGTAACTGTTGACAGCACTGCTGTCGCTGCCAGCATTGCTAGGGCAGACAGATATAACCTACTCTTGTTCTTCGCTTCCTTGGAACTCATCGTCGGCGTACGAAAGTCATGGGTTTTAAAATTGCCGATTCTAAGAACGTATTCACTTATTAGGTCCTATTTGCCTTGGTACGGGTTTGGCGCGTTTGATCTTCTGCCCTATTTGAGATTATACTGCTTCAGACGACCTTGCACTGGTCTGACCCTGATTGATGATCGCATCTATATGGCTAATCGAAAGAATAATCTAGCGAATAACTTACTCACTTCTTCACATAGAGTGAATACCATGAAAAAGACCATATCTATGGGACTACTTATAGGATTCCCCACTATTAGTCGACCATTTGTCTATGACAGACAAATCGCCCTACAAAGGAACATTGCCCTACAAAGGAACATAAGAATATGTTGGCACATGCAAAGGAACCTTTAGAGTACAACAAGGTACAAGTTGCTATTCATCCACAATTCAACAAACTAATCACTGCCTTACGTACCGCTGTAGAAAATGGGGAAGGCAACCTTGATAAAGAGGCAACTTCACAAGACGACTTGCTGGTTTCTTTCAGAATGAGTTTACTTTTCTGGAATTAATCATATTTAAGTACCGTGTTTTTCGAGCGTGTCAACTAAGTTGACAAGTCCGTAGATCCCCGGTGTGGACACGGTTGGATTCTATCGTGAGTGGACCACCCCCTTGCCCGACTGGCGCAGAGCATTGAAATGACAGTAGGTGTCCTTGAGGTCGAGGGCGATTGAGGCCATCGTCTTGGTGGTACCACTGCCGATCTCCGCGAGGTCGTACTCGATCCCATTCGGGAGGTTGATGCGGACGCGATGCTCAGCCCCCGTCGCAGGGCTTCGGATCGGACGGGCGATGGACTCGAGCACGTCGGAGATCACGATGCGTGCTTTTCGGCGCTCGATATTTACGTCAAACTCGATGTGTTTGAAAAGCGGGGGATGGACGATGCTTGACATCTTCGTGTAGACCCACCAATGGGTCGCCCCGTCGTTGGTCTCGCCACCGTACAGGATGGTAGCAAGAGCGTCTCGTTGCTTGCCATCCGCCCGCTCATCGATGACGGCCTGACACTCGCCGTTACCCTCGTAGATCGGTCCCGGCCAGGCGTAGAGGAGGGCTGCGTCGAGGCCATCGAGTGCCACGTCTCCAAAGTGGCCTTTATTGATGCGAACGGCCGCGAAGCCGCGACAGTCTCCATACGTGGGGCGGAGTGACTCGAACTGACAAGGACAGGCGTAGTCGCAGTTGCAATTGGTGAACTCGGCTCCTTCGATGTACCAGTCAACCTGTGCCATGGTGCCCCTCGTCAGTCAGTTAGTTAATCTGGAAGTAGACGCCAGCCATGATACTTTACTACTGCTTGCTGGTTGCTGGTTTTGTCATTGTCACTTTCCCTTACGAACTGTGTAAAGTTTGTAATATCCATTATCTTGTTACAATAAATGCAAATCATTCTCATAGTTAAAGTATGTACTACGCATACATTCTTTATATAACATTCTTCTATAGTTCTGAAACAATGTTTTTGGATATCTCTGCAGTTCTGGCACTAGTATCACAGTCATTGTTAAAAGCATTTTAAGAGTGTAATCTACATCTTACATCTAATGACAGTAACTTGTCCTTCACTTTTCTCTTTATCGTCTCCGAATCATTCATAGATAGGTTTACTGGAGAAACTATTAAAGTTATCAAGAGAAGCTAGGTAAAGTAAGTGTAAAAATGGAAACTAAAGCAAGATCTAAAAGATCGACATATCGCTTTACATTCTTGACTCTATAAACACGATTCTTCGTAACCATAAGAACCTGACAATAATGAAGATCCCAAACCCTGCCATCACCCCAGAGCTTATGAAATCTATAATTTCATGTTCTTCTCCTTCTGTGACAAACAGAGTCGCTTCAAGAAGCTCACCTGTCATCCATACTCCAAACGATGCCATCATTGCAATTCCAAATATTCCTCCAATGAGAAGATGTGAACTTCTTAGCTGAAGGAAAATGTAAGCGACGATCAGTCCGAACGCAGAGATTATGAAGCAGAGTTTTGCAAAAATATCATAGTTAATGACTTCAAAGGATTCCAGCAGCGAATGAATCCCATATGCTAGTAACGCGATGAATAGAAGCGACGATAGGATTCTCTGACTTTCATTTTTTATTTTTACTGCAAAATAAAGAGGAATAAAACTGGCGGCGAAAACTATGCACGGAAAGATAAGTTGAATCGATTCCATACCTTATATCTAATCCTTCAAGTCGTAAAACCTACTAGAGATTCTTTCGAGAGCGTCTTGATTCGGCTCTGCTTCAATCTTTGTATCTGTGATGCCTTGATAGCTCACCGTTATCGAGCGAAACGTACTTTTGTAATATGCTATCTTTTTTCCACCGGCTATTTCTGATCTATAGAGAACTAAAAGACCATATTTGATCAATTCATTTATCTTTCTATAGGTTGTTGAATGTGGGAGTCCCTGCGCTCGGATAATATCATTAGCTGACCTGTCAGAGAAGGAGGTAGATTGTAATATCTTTTCCATATTTGAGTCTGATAAGGCAGACATGATGTGAGATTTGAGTCTCTGGCTTTGTATTATTATCATAGTTCAAATCCCAACATTGGGACTCAATGCTTAGAAACGAGGATGGATTTAATAAATTCATTGTTTAGGCAAGAATAGTTTGAACAAGAGGTCCACTGTGATTATCATTTCGGGAATAGCGGCTGCCGTGATTATCGGTCTAGCAGTAAGCATCCATCTTAGACTTTCGGCTGTGGAACCTGAAGGTCATAAAGAAGGTGAAACGGTGGAAGAAGTTATGATTGAGATTCTGACAGGACAGCCTGCCCATACAGAAGAAGCCAATGAGAGTGAAGCAGGGCACATTGAAGAGAGCAAAGAATTATCCCATTCTGAAAATGAGGCATCTGAAGAGGCAGAGCATGAAGAAAACAGATAAAATTCTTTTAGCCAGCATGCTGCAACAACAACGATTGCGCTACAAGAAGCCACCTTCAGAAGTCCCTACCTACTACTTGGTACACAGCCAACTGGGCTTAGATGGAAAGCGCTTCTGAGCTGAAGGTTAATCTCTATACATAGAAGAAAGTACCTGGAAATCAGTAGCTAAAGTCTACAATATTTCTATAAACTGCTCACTACTATAACAAGAGAACTACATTGACTGATGTCTATAAGTTGAGGAAGATACTGCTCTCATTACTCTTCTTCTTTATTGCTGGCCTTTGTGAAATTGGTGGTGGTTACTTAGTTTGGCTATGGCTGCGCGAAGACATGAGTTGGGTTTTAGGTGCCATAGGTGGATTTATCTTGTTTTTATATGGTATTGTGCCTACCTTTCAGCCTTCCTATTTTCACAGAATATACGCTGCTTACGGGGGAGTCTTTATTGCTATGGCTTTATTGTGGGGATTATTGTTTGAACGTGTCATTCCTGACTTTTACGATGTTTTAGGAGCCATGATAGCAATCATTGGGATAATCATAATATATTACGTTCCTAGAAAGGGAGAGGAATCATTATGGCAGAACCCATAATCACAGATAACGTAGCATTAAGCATATTTACAAGTATCATGTTGTTCTTTATCGCAGCACTTGCTGAAATCGGAGGTGGCTATCTTGTATGGAAGTGGATACGAGAAAGAAAAGGAGTCGTCTTTGGACTAGTTGGTGGAATCATTCTTTTCATTTATGGTATCATTCCTACACTGCAACCTTCTAACTTTGGGAGGGTCTATGCTGCGTACGGTGGAATATTTATTATATCTGCAATCATATGGGGAATTCTTGTAGATAAGAAGAAACCAGACAGATATGAAGTCATAGGATCATTGACTGCCATTTTAGGTGCAATCATTATATTCTACACTCCACGATAGTACATATTCAGTCTGTTATTAGTCCATGGTTTGG
>JAATVR010000148.1 GCA_014523665.1 Nitrososphaerales archaeon TH526 | reverse complement strand
TGCATAAGAAATTTTATTGTTTCATTTTTGGACATGTATGTCATTGTAGATACATCGTCTAACTTTCTAAAAAGGAATTAAAGCGATATTTTTAGTGAATAGTGGAGATATTTTTGGATGCTGCCGAAGGAGTCCGAGCAGCAGCAGGTGTAAACACAGATTTAACCCAAGCAGAATTTTTACAATAAACTTGACACATTCCAAGTCCGTCAATGCCAGTAGGCTCATGCCAATAATTTCATATACATTATCATATGATGAAAGGCATATGGTAGAAAGACTAGTTAGCGATGAAGTTAATCTGAAGCGACGTCCAGTTGGAGTACCTACTGAAAGTGACTTTCAGCTAGTCAAAGTAAATGTTCTAAAATATGGTTGGTGAGAGCATGCTAAAGTACTCTCACCTTATAGAGTCTTCGCCATTTACTTTCCTTTTGTTGCATTAAGGATGAAGTCGGCGATTTCAGTTGGATGCGAGACATACGATGCGTGGCTAGCGTTAAGCGACAGAGTGGTAGCATTCATTTGCTCAGCGAATGTATGCTGGATGTCTGGAGGTATCATATGATCTGACTGAGAAATTTGATACCACGTTGGTAATTGTTTCCATGCTGGAGGACCAGATGGTGCTCCATGGATTACAGATGGAGGTTTGAATGCTATCGTACGTGTTGATCCTCTTACTGAAGAGGTTAGAGTGTATCCACTCCCTATAGAATCTAGTTACGGTAATTTAAATACTGCAACATTTGATCATAATGGAACTTTGCATCAATCTAGCAAAGTTCAGTGAGGTGTTCGCCTTCTCGGGCGATGCAATTAGCCGCCTCGAGACCTATCATATCTGGCTCGGATGAATCATGAAGTATTATTAACTATTTGGTTTTTCTGATGAGGGAAGCAACTCAGGTAGTGATACAGGAGTCGAGTAGGAAAGTGACAAGTGGAAAAACAAGTGTTGGTGACGAATTGCCTAACAACGAGACTGGGTTGGGTGCTAGCCTCCGAGGATCTATAATAATTAGTGGAGATGCTTCCTCGAACTTACTGGTTACTTTTTGATATTGACATTGATTTTTTCCACATAAGACCACCTAAAATTCCAACCCAAATAAAATAAATTATCATAGAAATCATCCTAGAAAAGACCATCCTATCCTAAAGTAATTGAAAACTCTAAATGTTTCCGTTTTTCTACTGCTTCAAAAGTAGTACTATTAAACCTCCAATTATTCCACCCACCACATTCCCGAGCGTCCATTCGGCGGCTTTATCCTTGACATTGTCTAAAAATGACTTGATCCAACCCTTGTTATAACCACTCTTCTTATCTATGTCATACCTATAATTTTTTTTCAGATTATAAATGGGAGAGTTTATTTCTTCAAGACTACCCATCCACTTTTTAGAAAGGATTGTTTCAACATCTTTCTCCAAGGAGATCGTATTACCAGGATGTCTATTATTAATAATCTGTTGTAGATTTTTCAATTTCGATTTGCATGGATTGCAAACAAATGGATTTGACATCGATATTCGCAAAAACGTTGTATCCAGAGTATGATCGAAAATGCATCCGCTTGTTGAATGCCCTTCTAAATTACCCTGATATTCGCGACTAAGAAAATGAAGACAACACATGAAACTGGCGATGGCGAAATATTCAAAAACAGAGGGGGGAGAATTCCTTTTTTCCCACCAATTAGATGTGACTGCCCCCATAATCTCATTTCTGCCGTTCTGCCATACTTCCACCGGCAAATCACTCCCTCCCCAAACCAGATAGTACGCACGCTCCCAGAGTTTATCCTTTCTGTTCTCACTCTTTTCTCTGTTCTCACTCTTTTCTCTGGTCTCACTCTTTTCTCTGTTCCTGGTGTCTTTGATAGTCAGGTTAGTTAATCCCAACCAGTAGTCTATGTTCCAATTTGCAGTTGCATTATTACCGTTCCTATCTTTTGCATTTCGAATTCCGGTTACGACATCATAAAATTTTAAATAGAGTTTTTTATCCCATTCCTTCAGAGATTCGGGCAATTTTACATCTTTTAATTTACCTTTTTCAAGATCCATGATTTTAAAATTAAACAATTGTTGACAATTATTAATCTGAAGTAGTAGATGAGAACAATAAATCTTTTCAAAGTGATATTTTAGATCCTTATCCACCAAAAATACTATTCCAACATTTTTGGGGAAGTATTGCGCGTGAGGGGTAGTGCGTTGATTATCGCCCTGTATGGCTAAACGGCTATCAGTGGGTTCCTGATTCCCGGGTGAACAAAAGGAATTCTCCATTTACGGATAATATATAATAAAGTAAGAATTTAATGTTGTCACTTAATATTCTAGAACAATATATTATGAGATAATATCACACCATATTACTACCTGATAAATTGATAAACATTTACCCGTTTGATGAATAGTCAGTAAGAAACTAAATCGACGCCGTCTTACACAATGAATAACTGATTAACCTGAATTTCAAAGATATATTTTGATGGAAACTGAGGGAGATCAGTTCATTGCACCGAGTGTCCTCCGATTTTCTGTTCGCGCGGTATCCTCCTTGATTCTATGGCATCTGTCTATTCAATGGTAGATCTTAATTTTTTCTTATAGAGATTGACTGCCTCAGTTATTTCTTTAGTATCATCATCTATTTTTTTCGTTAAGTTCTGAATCTTAGTATTGTTCATTTTGAGGTTGGTAATGGGGTATCATCAGAACATTTGCAGTCATCAAACATGGACGAAAGTGTGTCCTTAGACACAAAGAATGGTATAACAAAGCAAAAAATAATTATTCAAACTCTTATGGGTTACTATTAGGTATATCCTGCTGTTGTATTTCTAATCCTTTGGTAATCAATCTATCAATTCGTATGAATATTGGGTCCTCTCTACCACCACTTAACAAACAATCAAAGCATTTTCGGTTACCATAATTAGGATTTTTTGTATATTCCATTAACTCTATGTAATCAGAGTACCACTTGTTTACATTCTCTTCAAACCTGTTTTGGAATTGCATTTGAACGCTTGCTGAATAGTCATCAGGAAAATACTCGAGAGCTTCCTCAGTTTGCATGAGTCTACAGCCACCTGCATCTGCATTTGCAAAAGCAATTTCCCCCACTTCTCCAATGGGATTATCTTTTTGCCTTTCCAATACCTTGTACCACTACCATTGTAGCAGGAAACAGAAGGATCAACTCTCTCAATCCTTTTAGACAGCTTATCAATCGATTTGTCTATAGCTTCAATCCTTGTTTAATCCTGACGGCTATTGATTGCAACGTAGAATTTATATATTACTCATAAAATAATATGTTTAATACGAATTTCACTTTATCAAAACTAATTAATTATATACATATATCCATATTATATAAAAACTATGTTAAAGAAATGTGATGGCGTTTTTTAAATGAATATTGTCGAAATTGGGTGCATAGCATCTGTTATAATAACAAACAAGATAAGCTGGAAGTATAAAATTAAGAAAACAAGTCAAAATGAATGAATACTTAAACAGAATATTCGCCGCTCAAATAAATAGAAATAAAAGCAATACAGCAAAGTATAAGAAAAAAGATATCAAAGGCAGGATAGTGACAACATTTGCCCTAGCGGGTTTATTTCCTGTAATCTCTTTTGCTATAGTTACCGAGATAGTAGTTAACAGAATAATCGAAAAGCTTTTCAAGAATACTGCATTGTGTCAATTCAATTCAAAGATTAAAAAAAAGATAAGCGATCGTCACATATTTCAAATCAAGTTTCAAGGTGTTCGTATATGAGTCAAAAGACTGATAAAACTTTATTTGCTTGGCCTTATTGGCTGCTTCGCTATATTGCCTCAGGTGATGACGAAGCATTTAATGATATAGTTTGGTCAGTTGGAGGCTCTCGCCCTTATGGGGATACTTCATATGAGGAAGCCTCTGCAGTTTATGATCTGCTTCAGGACTATATTGGACAAGGCATGGCATCTGAGAGTTCTTATGAAGCAGTAGGGCGTTATATAAAAGATAAGCCTGAACGATTGGATGCTCTGGAAGCTTTCCATTGTCATGACCGCATTGCTAGTTCTCCCACTAGTTATTCTGAACAGAATGTTGTGTCTGGCATCAGGTTAGGAGAAAAGATAGGTCACAAAGGTGTATGGGCGTATTTTATCACCATACAGTCTCAGCTGCTGTATAAGTCTGGAGAAATAGCTCAAGCATTAGAATTAATCAATGTAGCAATACAGATTTATGTATCTTTTGCAATGAATGAGACCGTCTATACAAAGCGCCTAATAAGTGTAGCAAATAGCCTTATCTACTTTACTGCTATCGAAGGAGATTTTACATTAGCCAGAATACTTCTGACACAATTTTCTAAAATGTATTACACAGGCCTTCTTGATGAACTTCGCAATATGCTAGGAGATACTCCAATGTTCAATCAAAATTCATTATTAGTTGCGGACAAAGCTTCTGAGTTACTAGAATCTGGATATACATTACAGGCGCTTGAGTGGTATATAGAAGCAGAACACCTTTTAACTATAAAAGAAGATGAAAGACAGTTATGTGGTATACTTGGGGATAAAGCAGTAGCATTTAGGCGTCTTGGAAACACTCATCGTGCAATAGAAACTTATCAGCAGGCCATTATCCTTTGCAGAAAATACAATGACTTTCTGAATCTGAGTCGTTGGAATGCAAATTTAGGTCAAATCTTTTTTGATAGAAACGAACATGCCAGTGCAGAGATTTGCTTCAAGGAAGGAATGAATGCTGCAATTCAGACCAAAATAGCAGATCAAATTTCTGTATCGACAGCCAATTGTGCCTTATTGCTGACAACACAAGGACGTTACCAAGAAGCCATCCATTTGTTAGATCAAGCTCTATCAACATGCCCAAATAATCAGATATTATGTGATACTTGGACTAGAAACAAGTCAGTGTTCTATACAAAGTGGGGTTCCCAATTAAGGGACGAAGGACAACTCAAGGAAGCTCTAGAAGCTTACACTGCAGCTATAAATTACCTTAATCTTGACAATGATGAGAATAAGGGTTCAGTTGCAGACCTATATCTAAGAATTACTGAGCTAAATGATATTCTAAATGACTCGCATGCTTCCCTGACATCACTCGAAAAGGCTATTCAAATATACAGAGATTTGGGAAATTATGAAATAGTGACCAATTTAGAAAATCGGCGTTCAAAGTTGAAACAGACACAAGTCAGACTATACGAGAAAGGAGAAAAGGTTGAGGATTGAAGATTGAAGATATAGAGCAGATCCACAAGAATATTGAGAAAGCTATAACGAATGGTAACAAAATGGAGGAAGCTAAAGGAAGAATGCAATTAAGTTATGCTTTACTGCTAAAGAATGACGAAAAAACCAAAGAAACATTCGAAGAAGCACTTGCGCTTATACGTCGAATGAAACTACGAAAATGGGAGTTAATGCTTTACCTTAATTTTACTCCATATTATCTTGAAATTGGCCAAATAGATCGTGCACTTAGTATGGCTCGGCGTTGTGTAGATCTTGCTGAACATGGTGGCAAGGAAGATTTACGGATACTTGCTTTATTCAATTTGGCAGAGGTCTGGTATAATGGATTTAATGAAAGACACAAGGCGATCGACTACCTCAGTACAGCAGTACAGTTTTTGAAAGGATATTTCAGTAGTGCTTCAGATGAAGCAAGAATGTTAATCAGTAATACAGAACAACAACTAGCAAATGCCGCCAGCAGTGCATTGAGCCTTGGGCTAGTAGATGAAGCTATGTATATATTTTCTCTCTATAATCCAGAGAAAGCAGAGAAATTAAAAGCTATGAAATCGCATCAATCTAAACAGATTATACCTGATGTAGTATCTCTTCGCAAAATAAATTATGCTGAATTAGATCCCATTCTTACTGCATGGCGAGCAACTAAAATGCAGAAGAAAGAAGTAAAACATGCTCAAAAGAATGAAATTGTAGAAGGCATGAAAAAATTTGCAGGAGACCTAGGTTGGACTGAGGTTCAGACTAGGCTTGAACAAATTACTCCAGTGTTTGAGTCAAGTAATGCTTCTCAGAATGGTCCCGGCGGGTTTTTGAAGTTGGCTAAAATGGTAGCAGTAGGAGAAACCACTCATGAAGCCGCCAAACAAATTGTGAAAGTATTGCAGGTCGATGATGACGATCTTGTATGTTTGAGTTTATTTGCGATTCAAGACAAAGTACTCACAAATGATACTCTATCTATACTATTGGAGCTATGTACAATAAGTACAACGGACCCTGTACTCAAAGCGAGGTTTTACTATTTACTTGCCTTATCTTTGAGAAATGAAGAATCTAAACTTCTCTTTCTTCTTGAAGGAGATAAATGTCTTTCTGATAGTACTCATTACACTGAACGTGCTCGTCTGCTCAATGAAGCAGCACTTGTTCTTGCATCACTTAGACGAAATGATGAATCTTTGAAAATGGCTAGTTTAGCTAAGGAAATGGCAGATAATGGTGGTGATATTAAACTTGCTACAATTGCTGCTAACAATGTAGGCTTTGCTCTAATGAATATGGGGCATTGGGACGAAGCTGTTGCCATTTTTGAACCGCTTGCAGAGAAACAAAAGTCAATGGGCGACTTGAAAGAACTAGACACAACACGTTATAATCTATCCGTGTGCTACATGAAGCTTGGACGATATGATGAAGTAAAATTTGATGAAAATTCTACAGATATGGATACTCTATTCAATCGAGCATTATTCTTAGGCACACAAGGACAATATGATAATTCAATAAAACTTTTCGAACATGCATTCAAGATCCTCGACGCAGATAAAAAACAGTATGACCATGAAGGTTGGTCTCGTTCAAATTTTGCTCGAACTTTATACTCTGCAGGACGCATAGAGGATGCAATAGAACAAATGAATCTAGCAGCTTCATTATTTGAAAAGACGAAGGATAAAGATAACCTCTATGATGCTTACAGTTGGCTGGCAGGAAAAAAATTGAGAGATCCAGTAATCTGCGAGTATTACGCCGAACGAGCTCTCAAATTAGCCCGACAATTAGATGATCCAGAAAAATTAGCCATAGGGCTTGGATACATGGGACAAGTTAAATATTCTTTTGGACTATATGATGATGCTGTAAAGCTTCTCGAAGAAGCAAATCATCTTGTAGACCGTATAGAATTGAAACGCATTTTGGCAGACGTACTTGTAGAAGTCGAACGGATAGATGAGGCGATTACACTATATGAAAATCTTATTGCTTCGACGAAGTTAAACAATGATAGTCCGAACCATGTACTGTGCCTTTTGGGTTTAGCTAATGCCAAGAAAAAGATATTACGTCGATCTGAAGAGATCTCATTACTTCATGAAGCATATTCAATTGCAGCTACCCTAGGAATAAATGAGGTAAGAGTAGCCGCTGCTGATCGCCTAGGGGTTGCTTTATTAGAATGGAACAAGCTAAATCAAGCAGTACAAGTATTAGAGGATGGAGTTGATCAAGCTCGAAAACTTCGTTTGCAGCAAGAAGAACTTTCACTATTGACAAATTTTGGTAACGTTCTAAAAGAGATGGGTGATTTAGAAGGAGCCAAAAGAACACTATCATATGTTAGAGAGCAAAGTCGTACCAGAGGCAATATTCAATCAGAAGTTTACGCATTATTTTCACTTGGCAATATTACTCAAACAGAGAAGCGATTCGAACAGGCCTTATCTACTTACTTAGAATGTGCTGATATATCTCAGACAGTAAATAAGCAAGAGGTTGAAGCGGCATGCTTAGATTCTGCAGGTGTCATGTATACTTTCCTTGGAAAACCCGGTCGTGCAATAGAATATCATGAACGCGCCTCGGTACTACACGAAAAACTAAAGCAGTGGAATGAACAACTTGTCGATATTCAGAACCTTACTCAAGCTTACATAGCATTAAATGAGATGCAACTATCTATATCTTCTCTCAATAAGGCGCAAACTATAGTTAGAGAGCATGGACTAAGACCAAATTGGAATATGTCCTTTTTGGAAGGACAAGTTGCTGCTCTGCAAGGAAATTGGGAACAAGCTAGGAGCAATTTTCGTAACGCCATTGTAGATCTCGAGTCCATACGTCATCTGCTCAAAACTCCAATGGAGCAAAGAAAATGGTCTGCTAATAAAGCCTATGCATATCATTTAGCAACTGAAGCATCAATACTTGCTTCGGATGGAGGATTTGCCACGGAATTAATAGAGTGCAATAAAGCTCGCTTCTTGTATACATTAATCCAGAGACGAACCCAGAGACCAGATACTGTCGACGAAGAAACGTGGTTGCAATACGAGCGAGCTGCTGATCGACGATCAGAGCTGCAGGCTCGGAGGCGGTCTAGACTTGTTTTAGGAGATACCATTTTTGACCATGAAATAGATAAGGCTGAATCAGAATTTACTAAAGCCCTAGCCAAATTGCAAGCTGTAAGCAATGAGGAGTTTGATAAGCTGCCTGAGTTCAAATTTCCGTCGTGGAATGAATTGGCTCAATCTATCCCATTAAACCATGTTGCTGTGTTGATAGATGTATACTCGAAAGGATTGGGGATAGTGTGTATTGGTAGAGATAGAGTGGGCAAGTCGTGGAATGCAGCAAAGATATACAATACTTTCACAGGATCAGATTTAGATCGCTTGATTTTTGGTGACCGAGACGCCACAGTCTTCGCCTTAAAGAACGGAATGCTCGATAGAATCAATCCAGAAAAAATTGGATGGATTGTTGGTTCAATGGTTGAAAGATCAAACACACTATGGAACCAGGCAATTACACGTGTATGCTCATCGCTAGGAAAGTCGGTTTGGCCCTCAATTATTAACCTTATACCTACTGATATCAATAATCTTATTTTGATGCCCTCCAGTGGCTTCAATGTTTTGCCTCTGCATGCAGCAAGACTATCAGATGGATCTCAAATAGATGAACTGTTCAATGTAACTTATGCTCCAAGTATTGGATTGCTTCAACAAGTCTTAGAGCATAATTCAGTGAATTACCACTATGCAGATCTTGGACAGGCAGTAAATCCTACTGCAGATATGTACTTGCCGTTTACTATTATTGAAGCTCATGAAATTGCTAAGAGCTTTGATCGCTCTATCAATATAGTTTCAGGAGACAAATCTACTGTCAAGCATGTGCGTGATTTACTAATGGATTGTCATATATTTCATTTTAGTGGACATGGTTTCTATGATACACTGGAGCCCTTTCGTTCCGGCATTATTTGTTCATCAGAAAGCAAGAAGGCTGAAATCCTATCTTTAGGAAACATTCTTAACAGTATTGGTTCCATAAAAAGTAAGTTTATAATACTATCAGCATGTGAGACTGGACAAGTACAAGCTTATGATGTGCTAAATGACTTTTTGGGTCTACCAGGAGGATTCATTGTAGCTGGTGCTAATGCTGTCATTGCCACGCTATGGCGTGTTGATGATTTGCCTACCTGTTTGCTTTTAGAAAAATTCTTCAGGCTTTGGAATAAAGGTTCGCGATCAGTTCCTGAAGCATTAGCAGCTGCTCAGCAATGGATGCGTAAAGAGGTTACTGTAAAATATATTACTGAAAGGCTTGATATGTGGCTTGAAGAAGCTACAGATTCGAATGAAATACTGGAGATACAGCATGGGCGGTGGCTTGCTCGAGAGGACGCGGATACTCGCCCATTTCAAGATGAAATGTACTGGGCAGCTTTTTACGTTACAGGTACTCTTCATTAATCACAATAGGTCTCTGTACGGATCTCATCTGAATTTGAAATGCGGTTATGATACTTTCTCCAAGTATTAACGGAGTATAATCATGCTAGTTATTTTATCTATAAGTTTTATTATCTCGTTGTCAAGAGCATCTAAATCTTTGGTACCTTTATTCTCAATAATTATTTTAAGACTTATCAATGATAGGCTAATAGCAGCAATTAGCCTAAGTAAGCGCTCTTGTACATTTCTCTTAACGCCGCGTTAACGTAGTTCAATTTATCAAACAACTTCACAATTTTACTATTTACTTCACTATCGCCTTCTACTCTAACCTGGTTCAGTAAATCCACCACGATATTAAATTTTGTACTCCATTCTTTAGCGTACAGTTCAAACGCATCTGCAGGATCTTTCAATATACGAGCTTTTGATCCATCTTGGCAATTCCCCTCGGTCCATTTATCAAAAACTCCAAACGATTGAGACACGTCGAGGTAACTGAGAGTAGCTGCCATACCGTTAGGATTTATACCTTCAGGGAATAATAGGTCTACTATTGCTTGATTGTTTTGAGCTAGACCATATGTTTACACTACTGCATGTTGGAATTAGCCGTTCTCATTATCTGCTCAGTGCAGCTATCAGAAAGAATGAAGTACGTATGAAAATATGATTGAAAAATTAGTTAACCTAATAAATCACAGGATTATATTCCACTAGTATTCTCATCAGAATAAAAATCCCTGATAGTACTGAGACTTATATGTATATTTATTAATTGTATTTCTTTCTCCTTCTGAGCAGGACTACATTATAAAATAAGGAGAGCATATTTAAGTAATTCTTTATTTATCAAAGCTAATGAATATATTTGCTAATGGAATTAATTATTCAACCGGCGACCTTCTATTTGAGCCAATAGATGAGCAATCTTTCGCGAAAAAGGTCCAATTTTCACTATTTCACAATTCTGAAGAAATTCGTAGGCTAGCATTAGCTGGCGCTACTGCAACTACTTTTCGCGAGATTCAACGTCCACGATTAGATCTGGGAGATCCTATAGAAGCTGGATGGACTTTTCTTGTAGATGAGAATGACCCTCGTATGTCAGAGATAATCGAAATACTTGAGCCTCTTGCCAAACGTCGTGGCATGAAGGATCCTAAATACCCAATGATGTTTAACAATAAGGAATTCTCGGATGAAGAATGGTCTGAGTGGATAGAAGACAACTATACCTCGCTTTCACTACAGATGAAGAAACCTCCGCGTTATATCCTTATTGTGGGCAGTCCAGATCGAATTCCATTTAAATTTCAGTCTCTCTTGACCTGTGCGGCCTATGTGGGAAGAGTAGACTTTGACACTCTAGAAGATCTAAGAGTTTACATTGAAAAGATTATTAGACTAGAGAATGTCCCATCGCCAGATATTGGGCGTAAGACAGTGTTCTTTGCTCCGGATAGAGGTCCAAAGCCAAATGATCCTACCTACTTCAGCTGCCATTACATGGTTAAGCCCCTTATTGATCATGTCTATAAACAATGCGGATTCAAAACAGATGTTATCATTGGCAATGATGCAACAAAGGAAAACTTTTTGCATTTACTCCGAGGATCCAAAACAGCTCTAGTTTACACTGCAAGTCATGGATTAGCAGCACCTGATGAAGATCTTGGAGTACAGAAGCGCGTAAATGGAGCTATATGCTGCCAATTTGACAGAAACCAACCACTAAAGCTGATAAAGGCTGACGATATTTCGTATGATGAACCCTTTCTTGACGGATCTATCTTTTTTCAATTTGCATGCTTTGGTTATGGTACTCCTGCTGAAAGCGATTTTACCCACTGGCGGCTTGGAGGGGAAACCAAGTTAAATGCTAAAGAGGACTTTGTTGCCGCGTTACCGAAAAGGCTTCTAGCTCATCCGAGAGGTCCTTTAGGGTTCATAGGACATCTGGATCTTGCTTGGCTACATGGCTTTGATGATCCCAATAATCCAAATCTTGCGATCACAGAACGATGGCATCCCAGGATTGCGCCCTTTCAAATAGCTGTTGATAACCTGCTCAAAGCTAATCCTATT
>JAATVR010000147.1 GCA_014523665.1 Nitrososphaerales archaeon TH526 | reverse complement strand
TTGATCTCACGAATGTAGCTGCATCAGGTACTGGCATTCACGTTGCGTTTTTAGTTGCTGTATTCGCCTAAATCGCAGCCACTGTTATATCTATTGTATAGCTCAGAATATATAAACCAACAAAATAACTTCAAACCTATCTCATACATCTTTTCTTCCTTGAACCAGTTCGAAAGTATTTTGGCGGATAACTAAATAAAGAATAGCTACTAGTTTGATATTCAAAAAATCCCTTTTTACCTGGGTAAGTCTATTATATAATATGGGGGAATGGAAAACATAAAGAGACGTAACTTAAATTCATTCCACAAGACTGCTATTATTCTACTAAAGTGTATTGAAAGGAAACCCGGTATAAGATATAGACAGCTTTTACGAAAAACCAATTTAGTAAACAGTGTACTTTCATACCACTTAGGAACCTTAGAGAAATCAAAAAGCATACAAGTTAATAGAAGTAGCTACTGTCGAACTAGCTATTATCCAACTTGTGTTAATAAAAGAGATTAGAACGCCATTGAGTGTATTTCAAGTAGTATCTCATTACAAATAATACGATTTTTGATTGATAGAAATTATCCACCTAAATTCAAGGAAATGGTAAAACATACAGGAAGAGCCCCTTCAACTATTTCATATCATTTAAAAAGATTAGCAAAGGCAAGAATCATTTCGGTCGATCAGGATAATTTTCATAGATATAGGCTATTAAATAAATCTAGAACATTACGAATACTTTCTAAATATAGTTAGTTAGCTCAAAAGTATTCTGTATTAGTAATGTTAGACTTTCTAGAGATTTATAAAACTAAAGACTCGTGGGAAACTTTCTAGAAAGCAAAGGACAAGAAAGTCTGTTTAGAGGAATAAGAGAAGGAGTTTGCCGTTACTATCAAAGATCTAAATCTCAAGATCCCATAGTATGATTTGAACCAATATGCTGTATGGCTGTGCCGTGAGCAGACACAGTTACAGAATAGCCTCCTTCATCGAAGCTTAGTGTTCTGTTTGATGTGTTTACCAACGCTATATCAGTAATACCATTAGGCAATTCTGCTTGGTACAAGCATGATTTCCCTCGACAGACAAATCCAATTTCTTGTTATCCAGGGTACCGTTATTAATTGCATCTCCAATCTCCAGAGTATGCAGTTTAGGAGCGACCCCTGTTATTATGGTGATTTTGGGACTTCCATCTTCATTACACGGCACCTTCATAGCAATATGACTATGACCTTCTATGCTTGTGGCAAATGGAGTGAAGTCCATCAGTAGTATATAATCTCCGCTAGTTAGTTTTCCATTAAGAGGGATATGTTCTGAGCCTATGAGATTGTCAAGGGTATGCTCTGCATGTTGCTGGGTAGCAGTATTATTCATTGCCGGTACTGTTTGTGCATATAAATCATTTTCAGGCAAGTAGCTTACGTTCAATGCTGCTGCTATTATGACAATTAAGAAAGCTAGCCCAAAGCTTAGCCTGAAGTTCCTGAATTTATTATACTTCATTAAGAATATGACGCAAAGTGTGTTATTTAAAATTAGTTTGTGGGATATATTTCTTATAAGGTGATATGAAGCTGTATTATCAGATATTGGTTGTATAATCATTATATTGAATAAGATGCTTTATACATATAATGAGAAAGAGGAACCAACTCTATCTGGTAGTTATGGTTTTCCTTGCTGTGTCTGTTGGGGCTGGAGGACTAATGGCAGGAATTGGATCTAAATTACCATTTGCATTTGCATCACCTGCTTCTGGTGGCACAGACCAAAGTGCGGCTAGAACGCATCTAGATGAGGCAATGAAAGCACTGCAGGCTGGTGATACTGCGGGCGCAGAAATGCACATGCAAGTAGCTGATAAGGCTCTACAAGAAGGTGCGGCTAAAATGCACCTAGATGAGGCAATGAAAGCACTGCAGGCTGGTGATACTGCAGGCGCAGAAATGCATGTCAAGGCGGCTCAAGATAATCTGTAGTACCGTCCTTATTATAAGAGCAAAAGCAAATTCCACAGTAGGGAGGGAAAATTCCTCTTTTTATTTTTGGTATCCGGTTTGATAATTTTCTGACCTGATCTGATTAGACTTAAAAGTGATAGGGTCGCCTGGACTGAGCCTATCTTGAATAGAGTGGTTGATCTTCTTTTGGAAACAGGCTAAGTCCATGAAAATGATCATAATACACAATGACGAAAGTCGATATCAAGAATGGGTAGACAGCTTTAAAAAGATAATTGGTGAAGCATTTCAGATTGGACAAGATTATGCCACAGAGAGACCCTAATCTAGTCTATTAATTGCAAAAAAACTGGTGTTTGTTGCCACCGCAGACTTATCATTTGCAATGTGGTTATTTTTGTATAATTAATGCAGTTTGAAATAGTTCGTTTTTCAAAGTTTCTGTTGTTGGTGATGTTGCGATCGTCAGAGACTGAATCGCAGGGCATCGTGAGCTGAAATACATTACCTCTGAACACACATACATGCATAGCGCTGAGAGCTATAAATGTATTGAAACCACTTTAAAATGGACGCCCAAGGGGGGTTAGATTCCCGTAGGTAAAGGGGCTCATTACCATTAGCAGAGATATATCTGGTTGTTGATAAAAAAGGTTATATGAAAATCAGATGGGACGACCATGAAGATATATTATTCTTTGATCACAATGCTCCCTTCCTTTTTGAGTTAGCCTTACTTTGAAGTTCTTTGGGTGCCTTTCAATTAGCCCCTTTTGATCTCTTAACATAAATTCAGCCAAGTACCAAACGTCCGTTGTTTGAGATAGGCCTTTCATTTTTTTAACTATGTCTTCTAAGGATTGCCATTTTGGAACTCGGCCTGCCTTCCTATCTCTCTTATCTTT
>JAATVR010000146.1 GCA_014523665.1 Nitrososphaerales archaeon TH526 | reverse complement strand
TATGATCGCAAAAACCATTTTAAGTCTCTCTTTTGACACTTTAGATGACATTCTAGTACCAAAAATGCCACCTAGTATACCGCCGCCTATAAAAAGCAGCGATATCAGCCAATTTATCTCCCCGCTTAAAGAATATCGAGTCGCAGTTAAAAAACCAAAGGAACTCACTGAAATTAAGGAAGTACCTACAGCGTCAGTTATAGTAAGTCCCGATATAGTATGCATCAAAGCAGGTACTATAATAAATCCTCCTCCTATTCCAAAATATCCAGCTCCTACTCCGACACCAAACCCTACGAGTAGTATGCGATAATATTTCTTAATCTGAGAAATAGACTTTAGAACTTTTTTCCTAGCTTCAATATTCGGATGATGAAGATCATTGTCGCTGATCCCATCTTCGAATCTGTCGGTAGAGGTAGGAGCGGTTTCATCTTGCTCTAAACCTTTTCTTTTTAGATAGAACAAAGGATCTTTATTTTTTGCTGATACTGTATCTCTCCTTAATAGCATCATCAACGAAAGCGCCATCATGAAAACTGCAAATAGCACTAGGAGATCTTCTGATGGAGTAAGAAGACCTACCTGCGCTCCTATAATTGTGCCAAGAGCACCTGGAATTGCAAATAATACACCTTCATTTACTCTTACATGGCCTTTTCTTCTGTGATGTATCATATTTATCAATGCATTTGTGCCGACTGCCAATGCGGATGTTCCAATCGCAACATGTGTATTGGTCAACCCTACAACATAAATCAGCAAAGGAACTGCAAGTATGGAACCCCCGCCTCCTATTAGTCCTAATGAAAAACCCACTGCTGCTCCGGATAATAGTGAAAGTACGACGGTAGCTATGGTATCATTCAAGATTACTGGTCCGAAACTGAGGAACGTTACCCAGAATAAAACGAGCAAATCGTTTAAATTGTATATATGTGCAGAGAAGGGTTCTAGCGAGTAGAGCACTTACTCAAGACGAAGTAACACAATATTGATTGAATAGTCTTTCACTGCACACTGCCCATACAATCTTTCAACTTTGAATTCGAATCGCTTCATTACATTCAAGACACATTACATCTATTGGGACCAAACTCTAGCTCAAATATATCATCAGGGGTCTGCGGAACAGGCGCTTTTCCCCCATTAATTGAAATGATTTGTCTGTAGTTTGGAGGTGTCGCCATAATTTGAGAAACGATCTTTTCTACAAAATCATTCTTCTGAAGCTGCAAAAGCTTTGCATTCTTTTTCAGCCAACCAAGATCGGCCGAGATCATTTCTCCTGCTTTAATATATTTATCAATATGTGCTGGAAAAATCATGATATTATCAGGGAGTGTCATTAACTTGTGGTGGAGAGTATCATATAATTTCTCTGAGAATTCTCTGGATTTGTCTCTGAGATCAGGCCGACCCACTCCATCTACAAACAGGGTATCTCCAGTAAAGAGCAGCGACACATCCTCCGCTTGCAGCAAAAGCGCAAGGCTTCCATCAGTATGTCCCGGCGTGTGAATGACATTCAGCTCTACAGCTCCAATTTTCTCCACAGAACCCTGATAAAGTGGCGTGGACGTTTGACGATACTGTTCATAGGCACTCAAGCAAAGTTTAGATCCTGTCTTTTCAGACAGTTCCACTGCTGCAGATACATGATCTGCGTGTTGGTGTGTATCAAATACTTTAGTTATCTTTGCCCCAATTTCTGAGATCTTTGATAAATAGTATTCTATGGGATAAACAGGATCAATAACTGCAGCACCACCATCTGATTCTAAAATATATGACATACACCCCTTGCCAATTCTTCTAATTTGGTATAGCCTCACCATCTCTGTACCAATTCTGAATTCCTTGTACGCATCTTCAAGGGATATGCTCCAAGATTTCAACCCTCCTTCCAAGTTACCGACGTTAAAACCATATCTTTGTAGCAAATATTTCGCTACTGTGGAACGGTTGCCATGAGGACAGATTGTGACTATTCGTTTGTCTTTTGGAAGGTCTGTTATAGATTCCTTGCCGGATGCCAGTTTACTTAAAGGAATGTTAACGCTTCCTTCAATGTTCCAGTCTTTGAACTCGTCAGGTTCTCTGACGTCTAGCATAAATAAACCGTCGTCTCTGCCACCCCGGTCTAGCCATTTTTTGAGATCTAAGGAAGAAATATTTCCCGTTGAGGATGATTCTGTTATGTCCCATTTCCATGCATTTATGCCGCCTTGCAGATACCTCGTGTTTAGACCAATCTGGGTCATCATCTGGGCCATCTGCCTTGAATATTCATCATCATCACTGACAAGCACGATCTCAATGTTCTTTGGGAGTTTTGGCATGATATTTTTCTTGGCAGCTGCATCACAGACCGCATATGCGGAGCCAGGTATATGCTGCCGATCGAATCTATTTTTGTCACCAATATCAAAAATCATTAAATGCTGGTCACCGTCTAATCTAGACTTAAGCTCCTCTGACGTAATCTCAATGTGGCCAGTAGAAAGAGCGTTAGGCTCAGATCCCTTATGGACATAGCTACTACTACCATTACTCTTAATGGTCATTCAATCCAACCCCTTTTCATAACGGATCCGCTATTACAGCCCATACTTATGAACCGTTGGCTGCTGATGTTGATATAATCGGTCATGTTGATTTTGTCTTGACTAATATATTCGGTCATGATGATAGATTAGGAGGAGACAATTAAAATATTTGTCGTATACTAGGATTCAAATCCTTCATTTCCAATAGCTAACGGGCTCAAACCAAATAGTTAGACCTAGGCAGGCAGTCATTAATAGAAAAATGATAGATTGAAATTAAATATCCCTAACAATTTGCATTGCAGTGCAAGACAACAACATCCGTTATAGTGATATAACTTGATGCGAGGCAAAGCCTGATAGATTCGTATGCAGATTATTTGTGCATGGACAGCGGTAGTAATAGTAGCAGGAGAATGGTATGAGATATGAAGAGAATCTTGATAATTGGAGGTGTAGCTGCTGGGACAAGCGCGGCATCAAAGGCAAGACGAATCAATCCTGATGCAGAGATAAAAATTATCCAAGAAGAACCTGTGGTCTCCTATGGAGCATGCGGCATGCCATATGTTATCGAAGGACTAATAGATGACTTCAATAGGCTGATAGCACGACCAGCTGAAAGATTCAAGAGTAAATACAATATTGATGTCATTGCAAATACTCATGCCGTAAAAATTGATCGATTGAACAAAAAAGTAAATGCAGAAACTCTGAATCATTCGGATAGTGGTAACGAATATTCCAATGCAGCTTCAAATCGACTTATTTTAGATTACGATTCACTTGTTATAGCAACAGGAGCTAGATCTGCAGTTCCCAAGATAAAAGGAATTTTTGTCAATGACGATACCGATACCAGTGTTAATAAAAGCTCCGCAATAGTAAAAGGACTCTTACTATTGCGGAATTATGGAGAT
>JAATVR010000145.1 GCA_014523665.1 Nitrososphaerales archaeon TH526 | reverse complement strand
TCTTTTTCTTGTTCGGCCTTTTCGGTCGTCCAATACAAACCAAATCGGAACAACGTGTGGACTTCCATTTTTTTTAACTGTAGCAAGTTTAGCTGTAAAAGTACCTTGCGTAAGAAACTTTCTAATTCCTTTTGCATAAAAATATAGAAATCAATCTTTATAAACCCTTATTCGTCAATATAATTACTTGCAAAAAGAACAGATAACTCCAAAGAAACGACCACAATCTGCGTTGATGACAAAATACTTAGAGAATGTAGAACAAATGAGTATATCAACAGCCAATGAATACAAGAAAAGGCTGACAAGTTTTTCAGAATTTGTCTTAAGAAAGTATGAGTATTCTCTAGACCATTTAATCAAAGTACTTAGAAGGGAGTACAAGTCATTGAATGTTTATGAAGTATTATCTTCATATGTTGCTTATCTAAACAGCTGCGGTACACTATCTCCTTCGACTATCAATCAGAGGTTAACCACAGCTATGAACTTCCTCGAATTTAATGACGTATCAATTAGTCCTCGAATCTATAAACATAAAGTAAGACGACCAAAGGCAATTAAAAGGGTAAAGGAAGCACTAGAGAAAAAAACTATTATAGAAATTCTGAATGCATGTTCAGATATTCGCCTTAAAACATATGCTATGCTTCTTGCATCAACAGGAATGAGACCATCGGAAGCTCTTACCACCAGCATGTCTGATTATGATTTCGATTCAATTCCTCCAAAGCTGCACTTAAGAGGAGAATACACAAAGACGAAAACAGATAGGATAATATTTCTTACACAGGAGACGGTTAGGCAATTGCATAACTGGTTACAATACAAGTACCGCGAGCGAAGAGTTTCGTACTACGATAAGGATTCTAGAAATTCCGTATCAGAGAAAAGGACTCCAGTTAGAGGTCATAATGATTTAATATTTTCAGTACGTAATTCTAGAGACTATCAAAGAATCTCTTCCACTTCTATGTACTCTGAAATGGCTTTGGCGTTTAGCAAGAATCTCGATCGTATGGGATTGGGGGAGAGAGAAAAAACAAGTAACCCCACCAATAACAGGAATAGAAGAAAGATCACACTTCACTCTTTTAGAAGGTTTGTAAAGTCAACAATTTCAGATCTTGGACATTACGACTTTTCAGAATATTTTATAGGGCATTCTGGTTCCACGTACTATAGAAAGACGGAAAAAGAGAAGATCGAAATATTCAAGAGAATTGAACCCTATTTAACTTTCCATGATTATGAAGAACTCGAAAGGAAGGGTGCAGATATCGCTTCACAGCTTGAAGAAAAAGATAAAATGATTCAAAACATGATGCGTAAACAGGAACAGTTTGAACAGTTGATTCAATCACTTATTGATTCAGGACAACTCAAGCCTTTGAACGCTAAGTAATTCTCATACTTTATTTTTAGAAATTGAGTTACGCCAGTTTATAGTTTGCAAGTTTGGATAAGCTAAAGATAAAGAACACAGAAGAGCTAGGATTCTTTACCAGGTAAGAGATTACTTCGTGACGTAAGCTCTCCTTTTTTCGTTCGCTCAGTGACTTAATTCGTCTCTGAAATAATTTTGGAACTCTTAAAAAAGTATCATCCACGTTTGGAAACAGTATTTTAAACATTTTCAGGGCATCATAAAAGTTTTCATCTCCTTCCTCAAATGCAAGAAATGCCTCTGTAATTATCGTTGAATATGTGTTTCTAAGTAATCCATACTTCAACAGTTCACTATTAATAAGATCAAGCGCTCGAGAATTGGATAGCACACGTTTATAGTCCTCAGCAGTGGATGTCAATTTAGAGACAACGTAACGTCCTACCCGTCTCGACCTTCCAATCTTTGGTTTTCTTGGAATACTTTTAGGTGATTGTGTCTTGATGTTCTTTTTATCTTTTATTTTTAAAGTAACACCATAATTCTCAGACATCTTTAATACCTTTGACATTACCGTTGGATTGTGTAAAAAGACTTCTTGGTGCTTTTTTATTAACATACTAGCAATCTCACTTTTAATTTCTTCAGGAAATCTACCTTGGTCGTGGTATAAGTATATCAAATGTAAAGTGTAGGCAATAAACGTCGAGTATTGCATAGATGACGCTATCTTCGCTGATTGCTCAAGAATATCCCGTACATTGAGATTTTCTAATATTTTAGCAAATTCTATGGCTAACGTAATGGTAATCTCTTTGATGATCTCTTTATCGTCTTCTGTAAATTCTGAGAGAGGGGACTTCTTCTTTCTGATCATGAGTTTGAAATGGTTCCTCACTTATTTTGATATTACTCAAATATGAATAAGAGTAATTATTTCCAATTTAATGCACAAATTTGGAAAATTCATTCTTGTACTTTGTTTGCGTATTAGACATTGAACTCAATGAATGAAAGGAAAACGATTACAATTAGTAGAAAGGCATTTGAAAAATTGAAGACCCGAGGAACTTTTGGTGAGTCATACACTGATCTCGTCCTTCGGCTGATGGATGAATTAGGATCTAAAGTGAGCAATCAAGAAGATGAATATTCTTGAATTCATGAG
>JAATVR010000144.1 GCA_014523665.1 Nitrososphaerales archaeon TH526 | reverse complement strand
GAATTCCATTTATCTTCATGCCACAGGATCCGCAAGATGCCATCCTACAAGAATACCTTATCGCTATGCTATTATCCAAATAGGCTTTAGCATGCAACAAAGCATCCAACACAGTTGTCCAACGCTGAACAGGTACTGTAAACTCGTCAAAATGTGAGGATTTAGACTGCTTGGAGTTCTTCCTATAAACTCTTAACTGGATCACTTCCCGATTGCTCTTTATTCTACTATCCTTTTTCTTATCACCTTCTAGCTTCGTTTGGTTATTTTTAATATTAACAAGGGCTGTCATGATATCAACTAACCCAAGCCGTTAGCGGTTATTATTGTTCTTGTGCCGTATGCTACAATTGCAATCATTGCAACTAGTGTAAAGATAGTCACTCCGTTTTCCCAGGCTATATTCTGTCTAAGTTCCAGCAAAATAATTCTTAGCCCGTTGAAGCCGTGGATGGCAATCAGAACGAGAATGGATTCCAAGAGCACTGCGTATGCAATATTCTGATAATTTGCAATGACATTCTCGTATTCTAAACTCATAGAAAAAGGCATAATGAGTCTCATAATGATATGCACCGCTACAACAAAAAGTGCACCAATACCTGTAATGTAATGTATTTTCATTATCTGACTTTCTTTCAACATCAACGTGTTTTACAATAACCTCCTAATCTCCATTATATGAACTAGCCTATTCTCCTGCAAACAAAATACTCGCTCCATATAACATCGCAGTCGCTGCCAGAATCAAAGCTATCCAAATTCCTGATTTCTGTCGATAATTCAGCGATACTGGAGAGTAAGGATAGTCTGGCCTGCCCGGTTTACCAAGCCCTCTGCCTGTCTCGGTAAACAACAATCGGATCCCGTTGGCAGAGTGGAAAGTACTCGTTCCAATTACCAAAATCAGGAATAGGTGCCCCCATGTAGTCTGGGTAAGTTCCAGCATAGCGTTCCAGGCATCTTCGCCATCAACTAGGGAGCTGGTTTCAACTACATGTCCAACAAAATATATCAGCAGGAATACTCCTGTTAGACGCTGGAGCCAATAGGAAATTCTCTCCCAACCGTACCTTGTAGGATTGAGCCACGCTTTGAGACCTTCATGGTTTTCACGTCTATTGCTGTCCGAGTAAATTCTATCTTCATTAGATGGTTTCATTAATACTTCCTCTCAACTGGTGCGTACCTAGTAATGTTAACCGGATGCCAACGTAGCTCTGGTCCTTCATGAGTGTAGTATGCAAGTGTATGTTTTAGATAATTTACGTCGTCTCGACTTGGATAATCAACTCTTGCGTGAGCTCCTCTTGATTCCTGCCGATTTAGGGCTCCTGCCAAGACAATTTCAGAGATTCGTGCTATTGAATCGATTTCCATTACATTAACGTAGTTAGTGTTATATTCGTTGGCTTTGTCGTCTACATGCCTCCAAGATGCCCGCTTCAATTCCTTTACTTCTCTTAATGCTTCCGCTAACGTATTTCCATCCCGGAATACATATGCCTTAGAATCCATTAAATCAGCAAGTCGTTTCTTAATTTCGTAAGGATTCAGATCACCTCTTCCGTGAAATATCCCATCATAGATCCTCTTCTCCTCTTCTATTACTTGTTGTTCAGGCACTATCATGTTTCGATCCCTGGTCCTTTGAGCATATTGAGCAGCATATTTTCCCGTAATGTTTCCCCATACTAGACATTCGGATGTAGAGTTTGCGCCCAGCCTATTCGCACCATGCGTACTGTTGCAAGCTGCTTCCCCAGCACACCAAAGGCCACTCATTTCTGTCTCACCTTCAATATTTGTGTGTATTCCTCCCATCATATAATGGCAAACAGGTCTGACTTCGATAGGTTCATCAATAACATCTATCCCTGAGAACTTGATCCCTATCTCCCTAATTCCGGCTAACTTTTCCTTAACGCGTTCAGCCCCTAAATGAGAAAGATCGAGCTTAAGACAATCTATACCAGTCTCGTGAGTGAAGCCCCTTCCTTCTTGTATCTCACGAATCATAGCCCTAGATACGACGTCGCGAGGAGCGAGTTCAAGTTTCTCTGGGGCATATCGCTTCATAAATCGCTCACCTTGGTTATTTACAAGGTACCCACCTTCTCCCCTAGCACCCTCAGTAATCAAAATTCCAGATGGTAAAATCCCACTTGGATGAAATTGCACAAATTCCATATCCTTTAGTGCTAATCCTTTTCTATATGCCATATCCAAGCCATCTGGTGTTGAAGAATGAGCATAGGTAGAGAAGCCATAGATTCTACCCGCACCACCAGTACAAATGATTCCAGCCAAAGACTTGAATATTACGAATTGACCAGTCTTCATCTCAATAGCTGTGAATCCTCGAAAGCTGGATCCATCTGATAAAATCGATGTGCAGAACCATTCGTTTAGAAAATGGATGTTCTCATGTTTCAGGCATGTATCATACAGAGTCTGCATCTCGTAAAATCCTACCTTATCTTGGGCGTACGTCGCACGAGGGAACGAGTATCCACCGAATTTCCTCTGATCGATCCGTCCATCTGCTCTTCTCGACCAAGGCATTCCCCAGTGATCTAGCTGATATATTTCGTAAGGTACTTCGGAGACCAGCCGTTCCGCAACATCTTGGTCAGCGAGAAAATCACTCCCTCGAATTGTATCATAAATATGAGATTCTCTATTGTCTCCTTCTTCTTCAAATAGCACTGCAGCAGTTCCCCCCTCTGCAGAAACGGAATGAGAGCGCATTACCTGGACCTTGGAAATGACAGCGACTCTCAGATTCCTGTCAACTGACGCAGCAGAGATAGCAGATCGAAGCCCTGCTAGGCCAGATCCCATTATCAAAACATCATAGGAGAGAACCTCAGTCAATCACGAAAACACCCTCTAGTGATGATATCCTGAATTGCAATTCTCATAAATACCTTTGTCAATACTATAAAAACGCGGTATTAATTTGCGATTGAGATCACTAATTCCCATGCTAGAGCAGAAGTTTATTTACTTGGTGAATTTTTAGATTATCCTGATGCATATTTCCTATTCAGGGAAGGTCTTCTTCGCACCAAACACTTCAGATGAACAAGTCATTGATCGTGCTAAGAAGCGATTGAAGGAAAGTGGGATCAGGGAAGAACACATAGAGGTCAACTATAATGTCCAAGAGCTGGAAGTCAATGATTTGTACATCAGTTACGAGCCTCCCCATTTAGTTATACGAAATGTCTATGAAAAGAAAAGTTCAGGAATGATAAAAATGAGAAATACAGGCATGATAGAGATATAGTATCAATTCAGTGGCTTGATCGAAGGATCTCCGAAACAATATCCAGAACTTGGATTACTTTTCCTTTCATTTCTTGGCCGCTGACTAGATTTTTTACTGTTATATTGTTTTCACTATCTTTCTGCTCTACTCTCACCAAAACGGTCGCCCCTATGGAGGATCCATAATCCATCTGCTTTCTGATGGATCGGGCTCTACTGTCGTAATCTGCAGATATCCCTGCGCCTCGCAATTCTGAAACCAATTTCAACACGAGTTCTTTATTACTATTCTCTGAGGCTACAAAAACCAAGGGCTTGGGTTTGACTCTCATCAATCCATGATGGCATAATGCAGTCAGAAGACGCTCGACGCCCCCAGCAACGCCAATAGCACCTATATCCCTTCGATCAAACGCAGATGTCAATATATCATATCGACCACCACCTGCTAATGCACCTACAGTAGAAGTGGGATCAAATATCTCAAAAACAGTTCCTGAATAATAGTCAAGCCCTCTGACTATTCCGAGGTTAATTCTTACGTTGGTAACTCCCCTCGCCGACAGTGAGCTTTCCAATTCACGGAGAGATCGCCATCTGGGCAGTTTACTTAATTTCCTTGCTTGTTCTTCAATTTCATTTATTGTCCCAACCTGAGAGGACAGTTCTAACAACGGCTTGAGTAAAGTAGGGCTGATACTTTGTGCATATTCATAATAAACGGCTTGTACTCCCTTTTTCTGAACTTTATCCATTGCTCTGAAGACCTCAAAGGCTATTTGGGGATCCGACATCCCAAGTTCCCATTTCATGTACTGTTCCAGCAGTTCTCTATCACTAATATCAATAGTGACCTTTAGTCCCAGATCTTCAAAAAAGGAAGCCGCAAGCTGAATAATTTCAGCCTCATGCTCTAAATTGTAGGTGTCATATATCTCTACATCCCATTGATGAAAATATCTGTATCTTCCTGCCTGAGGCTCATCATACCTCCACACTCCTCCAAAAGCGGCTGCTTTGATAGGCAATTTCATTTCTCTTCTCTGTGAGATATAACGAGTCAGGCCAACAGTGAGATCGAACCTCAACGCGACCTCTCTATCACCTTTGTCTTTGAAATTATAGATTTCTTTTGAAATTGTAGGACCTCCTTTTGCCTCGAGGGTAGAAAGCATCTCCAATGGAGAAGGCTGAAAGATCTTAAAATTAAACAGACCAACAGTTCGCATAAATCGATTTCTCACATAGTTGATATTAGATAATTCGTCAGCGTCCACATCTCTCATCCCACGCGGAAGGCTCAATTTCACAACCACACCAACCTTCGTGACCATTTAGATTTTACTCTTTGTTCGACACATTATTATTGTTCGATCCTCCTTGAGAGTTAACCAAATTGGACTCCGGAGGATACGAATATTTGGAGCATAGCACAGACGCTTTTGTTCAGGCCTACGGTAGCGATTTGGATGACCTATTCGAGAATTGTGCGAAGGGAATGGTTAACATAATGTTTGATATTGAAAAGGTGGAAATCTGCCAATCTATGACGATCACAGCTAATGGCGAAGAACTTGAAAATCTACTGTACGACTGGTTGGAGAAGGTCTTGTTGAAGATCCTCGTCGACCAGATTGTTCTATCAAGGTTCTCTATTGAAATATCTGAAAGATATTTGAACGCCGATAAAAAAGGGTATTTTCTTAAGGCATACGTAGGAGGGGAAAAAGTCAATTATGACAAGCATAACTACAAGATAGAGATCAAAGCAGTTACCTATCACGAGTTGAAAATCCAACGTATCGACACCAAATTTGTTGCAACGTTCTTGGTTGACTTATGAAAGTCCTCTCACATATTCACTATGAAAAATTTCCTCCGCGTTGAATTTTCAGATCGCCGAATAGGATCAATCGGATAAGTCTTAAATATGCATGACAACTTTTATTGAATGTATCACAATGAGTGAGATAAAGAAGCCAGCATTGGTGGAGCTTAACGATAAAAACTTCGAGGAAAACATATCTGGCAATAAACCTGTATTGGTGGATTTTTGGGCAACCTGGTGCGGGCCCTGTCAGTTTATGCTACCTATCTTCGACAGGCTATCTAAGAAGTATGGTCAGAAAGTCACATTCGGGAGGCTAAATGTGGACGATAATCAAGGAGTCGCAATGAGATATGACGTGTACGCCATACCAACTTTCATTATCTTTATGAACGGCAAAGCGATCGATAGAGCGGTAGGCGCGGTGGGAGAAAAGGGGTTAGAAGGTCTGCTACAGAAATATCAGTGATATTTTATAGACAATTTCCACAAGTTTCTCTTCTAGCCAAAAGCCACGATCAGGTCTTGAGTCTATTCTAGGCGCATTAAATGTAGCCAAAAAGCTCGTCACCCTTTCGTTTCATACTCACAATATGATTTAGAACGTCCCGCTCTTCTTCAGTTAGCCTTTGCATGAACCGTTCATTCAGTAATTTTGCCTGCCGGCTATTCAAATCGGTATAGAATAAGTCTCCTTCATTTATCTGTCGCCCGATGGTAGGACCTCGCATGGAGAGCGCAACCTGCATCCCCTTGGTAGCTTCCTCGATAGTCTTGCCGCTTTGCTGTATTTGATGGATAGTGCCTATTTTTTTGCCTTCTTGATTGATGACAGGAATTTTTTGTCGTAGCTTTCCAACTAGTATCTCGGCTCCAAATACTGCAGGATCGTTACGTCTAAATACAAAGTTTTTCAAGAACTGAAGTTTACAAACTGGTGGAATTTCATTAAATATTATTACATCTCGATGATCTTTCTGATATGCTGTCCAGTCAAAATAGCTTCTAACAAGATTATAGATAATTTTCTCGTCAAAGATCATCACTTGTCGTTCCTGTGCCTCCCTAAGTGCATCATCTAGGACCCTAACATTAAACGCCAAGATCACACCCAAATACCTGTCCTTTTCCCTGACTGCCGATGCTTCAATTACGTCCCTCTTGGTGACGTGGCCTATATCCGCAATTCTGATAGGAACTTTTTCCTTTCCGAGGAGATCACTAATGGCTTCTATGGACCCTATGGTGTCACATTTCATTGTTACCCCATTGATATCCTTGCTTACGAACGTGTTCTTGATTTCTGCCTCGACAATTGCTCGAAGTCGAGGTTCGTCTTCTTTCTGATTTAGTACGAACAAAGGACTTCCAGCCATGACGCCGGTGAGGTCTGGTGAAGTAATTTTTACTCCCGCAGCCGAAATTACTTCCGACACGTGTCTAAACTTATCCCGGGGGTCTCTCATTTCATCAAGTGGTTTGGGAAGGAGGATGGCCTTCACACGGGTTACTACTGAGTTATTTCTTTTAGCAACTATAATGCTGCACCCCTGACGGAGAATTCCATCGAACAGAATTACGTTAGCCGCCGGCCCCAAGCCCACCTCTTCGTTGATTTCTAAGACAATCCCTCTTCCCTCCTCTTCGTGTCGCTCCAATTTACTGCTCAAATATTGCTGGGTTAATCCTATAAGGACAGCAAACAATTCTGGTATCCCCACTCCAGTTCTTGCACTGACAGGCACTATTGCTACTTCCTTGGTAAAATTCTTGATTCGCCAGAATGCTTCTGAATTATATCCAGATACGGAAAGAGAGCCGACGACGTTGTAGATCATTTCATCCAACGCAGTTTGAACTGACTTATCCTGCAGGCTCACTGCCCTACTTATCGAATCTCCCCCCAGGTCGTTGCGCCATCCACTAACGGTGTCTACCTTGTTTAGTGCAATAACAAATGGAACCTTTCTTCTTTTCAAGATATCAATGCTCTCCTCCGTCTGGGCTTCAAATCCCTTGTTTGCGTCTACCACAATTATTGCAATGTCGGCTGCGGATCCTCCTCGTACTCTCAGAGTAGCAAAGACTTCATGACCAGGAGTATCTATCACCAATATGCCTGGAATTTGGGAATCAGTAGTTGAAATCTTGTTAAACAGATCTCCTGTTACTTTTTTAATAGTATCAATCGGAAAAAAACTCGCTCCAATATGTTGAGTAATCCCTCCCACCTCCCTAGCTTGAACTGCGGTTCCTCTAACCTTGTCCAATAAAGAGGTTTTTCCGGAGTCTACGTGACCAAGTACAACTACAACCGGGTGCCTGAGTGCCACTTAAGTACTATTAAAAATCACTCCAGCCTCTTTTATGAAGCTTTCATATGAATCTGATGCGTGGATAATATTATCTGTTATGTTAAGGGCTAGATCGCCTCGGATTGTGCCGGGAGCCGCTTCATATGATTTTGTCGAGCCTATCATGAGCCGGACTGCGTTTATTGCGCTGTTACCGTCCAGAATTAAAGCCATCGTAGGGCCAGAAGTAATAAAGGAGACTAATTCATTGAAAAATGGCTTATTGCTGTGAGCTGAGTAAAAATCTTTGGCTTTTTCCGTGGTAAAGGAGTAGGACTTCAAAATCTCAATAATGAATCCCTTTTCTTCAAACCTGGAAATTATCTTTCCAGCTAGTTTTCTTTTCACTCCGTCTGGTTTAATAACAACGAGGGTTCGCTCTCCCAAAAATTTAGCCCTTTCCTACTCTAATACCACCTTTCATGTATTTTTTTGTCCATTTCAGTTTCCTAGGATCCCGTTTTAGCTCTCTGAGATTTTTCTTGCATTTGGAAGAGCATGTCCATTGTATCGACCCATCATTGCGAATCAGCAATATCCCCTGGCTAGGAGGAATATGTTTTCCACAAAAGGAACAGTTACGCAAAGAGGTTGCTGATTTGCTCATTAACTAGTTTAACACCACCAGAAAACACTAGACCTTACTTTATTTTTCGAGCTTCTCGCTCAGTCTCTCGTAGCATCAATATGTCGTTCATTCTTATTGATCCTTTGACATTCCTCGTCAGGATCCGGCCTTTATCCCTGCCCTCAAGGACTCTTACTCTAACTTGGATAACCTCTCCTGCAATTCCTGTTCGACCTACTATCTGGATTACCTCTGCCGGATTTATCTTCTCTTCCGATGACTTGCTCATATTCGCACCTATTCCTTTTTCTTGTCTCTTAGCGGTTGTATGGAATTGAGAACTTGCTCAACAATAGTCTGAGCTTCACCCGGATCCAGGATGGTTGCAGCCGCTGAGCCGACGTCCATACCCAAAGAAGCTCCGAGCTGTTCCTTGCTTGGAACAAAAATATATGGAGTATTTCTCTCTTCGCAAAGTATTGGTAGATGAGCGACAACTTCGGGTGGTTCCACATTCTCTGCAATGACTACTAATCGTGTATTCCCTCGTTCAATAGACTTTGTAGTCTCATTGGTTCCCCTACGTACCTTCCCACTCTGCTTAGCCACTCTAACTGCCTCATATATTACATTCACGAGGTCTTTAGGTGTCTCGAATTTGACATAATACGGTCTACTCATTTTAAATAATCACCCTCTGGGATCATCTCAATTCCTCTATATGAGATCTGTGGAGTATTAAATATGTTATCCATGGTACACCTATTTGATCTCGTGATTGTCGAGGGCATTCATAATTACTTTAGAGTATTCGCGCACCTTTGAGTCCAAAAGATCTTTGTCAGTAGATTCGGCGTACATTCTTATCAGTGGTTCAGTCCCGCTAGGTCTCACCATTACCCAAGTCTCCTCGTCAATCCAGATCTTGACGCCATCAAGATTCTCTATTCTAAGATTCGTGCCATGGCTTGAACACGATGCAATGGCATGCTCTGCAAGCTCTAGTGAGTTACAACTGAATTTGGACTTGTATTGAAAGATTCGAGGAAGATCCATGATCTCTCTGGAAAGTGGTCGCTTTCCAGAGCCAGATGACAGCATCTCCAAAACCAATAGCGTGGTTAGGGCTCCATCTCGGACGCTATTCATTCTCGCATTCATGAAACCGCCATTTTCTTCAAGCCCTAGGACCGCATTTCTTTTGATCATCTCACGCGAAACTACGACACTTCCTACCTTAGTATGAATAACTTTGGATCCCGCTTTCTGAGCGACCATATTAACCATCATTGTTGTGTTCACCGGGCAAACGATATCCGTCCCTTCATAGCCATTTTTTAATAGGTACGCTATCAATGAGGCACCTAATCTATCACCCCAAATGATTTGTCCATTCTCGTCGCAAAATATACTACGATCTCCGTCACCATCGTATGCCACCCCCAGGTCTGCATTTGTAGACTTTACGAGCGAGGTAAGAGTACTTAGGTTAAGGGGTGTGGGTTCAGAACCTCTCCCAGGAAAGTTACCGTCTATATTTCCATTAAGGGTTAAAACTTTACATCCGAGTTTCTGTGCTATAATCGGGGCTACTAATGATTGTGTTCCATTTCCTGTATCCATTACAATCTTGAATCCCTTTGAGGAAATTTTTTCTGACTCGACGACGTGGATAACTGAATCTACATACGAAGAAATTACCCTATCCTCCTTGCCCTCTCTTCCTATTTTCATACCTGGCGAGATATTTCCAGAATTAAAATTGAACTCTATTTTGGACTCATCATCTCTTGAAACTTCTACTCCATCACTTGCTATAACCTTAATACCATTGTACTCTGGTGGATTGTGTGAAGCAGTAATCATGATGCCACCTTGATAGCCTAAGTGTTTGGTCGCGTATTGCAAACACGGGGTAGGGAGAAGGCCCGCCATAAAGGTATCCGTCCCGGAAGAGTTGAGCGTTGCAGAAACGATTCTGGAGATTATCGGACTAGACAATCGTCCATCAATACCGACCAAGAGTGGTCCTTTGGCAAAAAATGACGCTAACGAACGAGAAACCTTCATAATGAATGGGAGATCAAGATCTTGACCAAAAATTCCTCTGACTCCATTAGTTCCAAATAACTTGGGGGTATGCTCACGTTTCATTCTGCTTTTAAGCACAGAAATGTAATTTAATGATAATGATTGCATTGACTGCAATGACTATCCCTGCAATGTCCAAGCCTGGGAATCTTTCAATAGTAGAAGTATCGAATTAAAAAAAGAGTGTCCGATGCATGTCAGGTATCAGATTATCCCATTGTGTTATAGAAGGGATTCTGATTTCGCTTCATTGCTGAATTAGTTGATTGAACATCTTAGATTATTAACATTTCAGAGGGCGAAGACCAGCTAGTATCCTGTCCAATCTGCTAGTGGTAACTATTATTGACATAATATCATTAGAATATACCAACGGTAATTTCATGGGATCAGGGTCGGTTAAGAACTTTGTTGTTTGGTACCCTAGAAGCGATCTTGATGGCTAACGCATGACACCGTTTATTGCAGACTATAATCCTTTTACGGTTAACAAAATTATCAATAATATCTAATTGCGTTAAATGCATAGTTAAAGGAAGGAAAATAACTTCAAAATGAAACTTTCCCAAGTCAATTGATATGTTAGGTAAGAACGTTTCTTTATTCTAATCTAGTGGTTTTCAATTACTTGCGAGATACAATGGAGACAATTATGGTTTTTTGTTTTGTATAGGTTTCTTGTAATAATTGCATTGTGTCTAGATAGCCATAAACGCTAATATATTGAAGCGCACAGTGAACAGCTTACGAGCGGGGGTTGCCAAGCCTGGCCAACGGCGCAGGACCTCATGTGTTACAAGAATACATGGTTGTGCGAGGCTTAGAATGGGTCAGGTCTTTTCTCCTAAAACCCTGTTCCTAAGGGATTCGTGGGTTCAAATCCCACCCCCCGCATGAACTTTTATTTCATTGTATTGGCTTGATGCAGCGATCAAGTTGTTTATGATTATCGAAGTGTGCGGCACAAAAATTGTTGTTACATTCGCCGCAACGCCAACCTGAAATCGTATAACAGACAATGCATTTGTCTAGTGGTTTATTGTAATCAAAATTTTTTTTGTGTCCGCGAACCCTACTATTGTTATTTTGCTGTGGATGATTACGATTGATCCCGCGTTTCATATAAATTCTAGCCTATCGCAAATATTGTCTCATTACAATTCAGTATGACAAAATGTGAAGTCCTTAATGTGCGCGAACATATGGTTCTTGTTTCTAACTACGCATACTTGACAGAAGGATTTATACTTTTTCAAGGTGTAAGGTTTATGTAAAGTATCGCTCACTTCTACGTCGTTGGCTAGCCGGAGCACAAGAGACAAGACATTAATCGAGATCACCGTGGTGGGCAAGGACCGAGAGGGGGTAGTAGCAGAAATAACCAACTCTATTTTTCGTCATGGCGGAAATATTGAACAGATTAACCAGAAGGTCGTCCATGGTTTATTTGGAATGCATCTGGAAGCTTCGTTTCGTAACACCATAAAACTTCAAAAAATACATTCAGAACTGCGCGATCTTTCCACCAAATTGCAAATGGAGATCAAAGCTCACGTTGAAGAACCTAGCAGAAAGAAGAATGTAGCCCTTCTAGTAAGCAAAGAACCTCATTGTTTATCATCGATATTGACCGCTCTACGTAAGAAGGAAATTGACTCTAATATTTCAGTAATTATTGGCAGTGAAAATACCCTCAAAGGCATTGCAGATGAGCTTTCGATCCCCTTTCGCTCAGTTTCGTATGAGAGTGGTTCTGCAAATGCAGAAAGCGAGATCTTGGAAGCTGTCGAAAATTATAACATTGATCTCATAGTGCTTGCTCGTTATATGCGCATATTGACCCCTAATTTTGTCTGGCGTTACCCTAACAGAATCATTAATATTCACCCTTCTTTATTGCCAGCATTTCCAGGAGCTTACGCCTATGTGCAGGCATTCGAGAGAGGTGCAAAAATAGTGGGATGTACTGCCCATTTTGTTACTGAGGAGCTAGATCAAGGCCCCATTATTTGTCAGGAAGCCTTTAAAGTAATGGAAGACGATACACTAGAGACGATAAGGAAGAAGGGTCAGCAGTTAGAGGCTGCTACCTTATTGGAGGCAGTTAAACTTTTTCTCGAAAACAGGTTAGACGTTTATTGGACCAAAGTACATACCTTATCCAAAAGTTGAGATTGATCATCAGAGTATAGGTTCTGCATAGATCTCCGCCAACAATATAAGGCTGATGTTCTACCTAGTTCGTACAAGAGTAATGGACCTCTCCATTTATGATCTAAGTGACGGCGAATTTCGCTACCAATTAGAACAAACTCATTCCGCAATAATACCTGTAGGTTCACTTGAACAGCATGGACCACATCTACCAGTGTCAACAGATTGTGTGATTGCTGAACATATCGCCAAAGAGGCCGCTCGGAAACTAAAATATTTTGTGTTCCCTGTTGTTCCCTATGGGGTATCGTTCGAACACTCCCCGATGTTTAACATCTCCGTCCATGATTCTACACTTTCCAATATTTTGTGTGATATATGCATATCTATAGCTCATCTTGGCATTAAGAAAATAGTAATAATTAATGGTCATCATGGGAACATGGGAGTGTTACAATATGTGCCTCAGAATACATTTGAAAAAATGCCACCTGATTCAGTAGTACATGTAATCAATTACTGGTCTTTGATCAACGAAAAGTTCGATCATGCAGGAGAGGTGGAAACTTCAATTTTATTGGCTGTAAAACCAATTTTGGTAAAGATGGATAAGGCAGAAGCTAGTGGCAAAGGTCTCATGAAGTCGAGAGAGGCCTACAGGAGCATGACTTGCCGACCAGGTTCTTTCCCTGAGTTAACAGGCAACGGTGTGTGGGGAGATCCGAGACTTGCGTCAGCCGACAAAGGGAATAAGTTGCTGAATGAAATAAATGAAAACCTACTCAAAACAATACTTGAGTTAGGTTAATACTCCTGGCAATTAGAAGCGGTACATCCATTAATTGCGTGAGTGACATGTATGCCGCTCCTAGCAATTGCATCTAAAATCAAGCCCGTACTGATTATTGCACAATCAGAATTTTAATATATACGTGAGTACTGCTTAATAGAGGAATCAAGATTGTCGGTAGACATGGCGGTAAAGGTTCTTGACGAGAGCCTAGGGAAAGTTGTTCTTATTAAGCTAAAGGGCGGTAAAGTGATCAGAGGCAGTCTACACGGATTCGACCAACATATGAATCTGTTGCTTGAAAACTCTGTTGAAATATTAGAAGAAAGTAAGTCAAATGATTTGGGAACCATCGTTGTAAGAGGAGACAATGTTGTCATAATATCTCCGCCTCCAGAGTAGGGAAGAATGTAAAATGACAAAAGGCACCACTTCAATGGGTAATTTCACCCGAAAAAAGACACATATCCGTTGTAGAAGATGCGGCCATAACTCATTTCACAAAAGAGGAAAACAATGTGCGAAATGCGGATTCCCAGATCCACACATTAGAAAATACAGCTGGATCAAACGTAGGGTTATCTAATTAGCGGCCTCAAACTACTCATTGACTTGTAATATATTCTATGGTTTACAATAGTCTATATGGTAGTTACATGCATAGTTTGACATCGATTGAATGAAGAGATCATATTTGTTGGGAGCGCTATAGCTGGTTCCCTCTTAACTATTGCGATCGACAGGTTAGTAAAACCTGCTTTCTCAAAAGCGAACAAGAATACACTAGCATCTTATGATTCTGTAAAAACAGAGTTAAATTCGCTTGAATTTGAAAGGAATTTAGTATCTGAATCGGCCCTTAAAGTGAATGAAGCATTCGATGAGAAGCGAATCGATGTATTTGAGCGAGATAAGCTGCTTCAACGATACACAACACAAATAGAGGAATACGATGAAAAGGTAGAAAAATATCAGAACTTGTTAGATTTTACCGATCTCCGAAACCAACGAGATAATCTAACTGATATAATGAACAGGAGAATATCGTCGATTGACCAAAAATTAAAAGATATTCACAATAAATTTGCAATCACATATGGAAGTAGAGAAGGTAGCCCAATAGAACGAGTAGTAGAAAAAGCTGTTCAAGAAGCGGTACATGACAATCTGAGCGATTCAAAACACATTAATGAAATAACACAATTTTCATCTTCCGCCTCATCAGCACAGACTCCATCTCAACCTTTTGTAGATGACCGACCAGAAGTTAAGCAACTCGAAGATCTTCACCACCAAATAATGTTAGAACTTGACAGACTTGAGAACGATGATGAAAAGAATGATGAGACTAATGCTGCAGCCAGCAATGATGACCTACAAAGCTCAACAATGATTCAAGTTGGAAGGGACACTGAATCGATCCTAGGAAATGATAGAGAAAGCGCAAATGAAAAAAAAGAAACGACCTCCTCCTCCTTATTAGAAGAAGACCAAACCGATGAAAGCTGATTTCATTTTTCGGCTGCTATCTAACTTTTGATTCGTTATGTCGGCTTCTCAAGGCAGTGGTAAACCGAATTTCACTTCGATGATAAAGCATGTAATAAGAAAGCATGTAAAGGATAATCAGATCATAGGATTGGGAAGCGGAAGGGCCGTGGCCTGCTTTGTACAGGAATTAGGTAGAAGGTCTGAGAAGAAAAAACTAAGATTTGTAGTTACTTCTTTGCAAATAGGGCTTGAGGCTGAAAAAGCAGGGCTATTCATTTTGAATGCGCCGCAAACCGAACAGATTGATATCGTATTTGACGGTGCTGATCAAATTGACGCTAACCTTTTTATGATTAAAGGGGGAGGAGGTGCATTACTACGGGAAAAAATACTAATGTATTCAGCAAGAAAAGTCATAATATTAGCTGATTCATCGAAATTTGTCGATCGATTCAATCGAAGCGTACCAATCGAGGTTAGTCCTTTTGCAAGGTCAATAGTTCATCGGACCTTGACCAAATTTGGCGCCAAACTTGAGCTGCGACAATCTGCAACAGGTTACCCCTATTTTACAGATAATGGAAATATCATCTTTGATGCATATTTTTCTTCAATCCATAATCCTGAAGCACTGGAAAAGGAATTAGCATGCATACCTGGTATTGTTGAAGTTGGAATCTTTACTAGACGGGCTGAGAGGTATTACGAGGCTTCAGCAGAAGGGCCTTTTAGGATTATCGCATTCTATAAAAAAGGTCCACATGTCGTTACCACATAGCTGAATTAAACCCTAATTTGTGTCACACCTACTATCGTGACAGATCGATAGGTTAGATCCATTTTCTCTTCTATCATTATCGTTTTTATACAAAGATACGCTGCCCACCCTAAAATTTAACACTTGTCGTGGGTGGTAACAGATTACCTTTGACTTCAAATGTAGCAATAGTCCTTTTTTAGTTAAACTAGAGTAGTCATCTGGAGACATACTAAATAAGTTCGGATTCTGACCATGGTAGCATTACACTTTAACGCTCTAATTCCTTCTCAAAGTTTTACCTCGATGACCTGCTACTTCACAATCATCGAAGTCCAGTTTAAGAGTTGAATATCAAAAAATTGCCACGCGTCACAACCCTAATAGCGTCCTTGCAGCTAACTATTCAGCATCAAATCGACTATTTTTTGATTCCGGTCCCACCACCACGGATCCTAGGGATTAATTTTCCATGGCCTAAAGTGTTTTCATCTACCGACCCGTCATCCATAACAATCATGCCCCTCACTATTGTTGTAACCGGCCAACCAGTCAGTTTCCATCCGTCATAAATCGTGTAGTCTGAACTTGATGCCAATAGATCAGGTGTGACGGTCTTCTGCATTTCAAGGTCGATAATGGTAAGATCAGCATCGGAACCCTTCATAATGGTTCCTTTCAATGGGTACATATCAAATATTTTGGCAGCACTATAGGAAGTGATTTCTACAAGCCTTTCAAGAGTGATTCTGTCTTTGTTTACACCCTCACTTAACAAAACTGGCAACATCGTTCCCATACCTGGAAATCCAGAAAGTGCAGTCCACAGATCTCCATTACCTTGCTTTAACGACAGTGTATTTGCAACATGATCCGTTCCCACGGTATCAATTATCCCGTTTTTCAATCCGTACCACATAGCTTGCTGGTCTGACTTTGTGCGAAGTGGGGGCACTACTTTTCCTTTGATACTACTAAAATCGATGGTATGGGTCAAATAATGTGGGCATGTTTCTACAAAGGTTACTAAATTGCCTTTCTCTTTCTCGCGGATAATTGCATCCAGTGCGACTGTGGAACCAACATGTGCGAAATATAAAGTAGAATTGTATTTTCTTCCAAGATTTGCTATCCTCGAAATGCTTACTGATTCTGATACGGGTGGCCTACTCTCTGACCACTTCAGGAGATTTGATCCTTTTGGGTTTGATATATCAAGTAGCTTTTGCTTTGATGTGTTTTCTGCGCAGATAGCTGGATCTTCTGCGTGTATAATCACGGTAGCGTTCACATGGGAACAGCTTTTCAAAATGTTTTCAATTAGATCGTCATTTACGTTTACCTCGCATTCATTCAACTCTGATTTTCCAGGATCTAGATCCATGAGAATGCGATTGTAACCATTTCCGAGATTCATATATACCTTAAACGAAGTTATGTCCATATCGCTGATTAGAAATGGAATATCCTTTACCTGTTCATCGTTAAGGATTGAAGCATGGATTGAATAGTCGATATAATGATTCTTAGCGCTCATCCGGAATTGGTTGCTCAATTTTCTATAGCTGCCATCAAGTCTGAGCATTCGAATTACAGAAGTAATCCCACCAATTGCTGCCGACCTTGATTCAGTTCTTGCTGCTCTCTCGATAGGGGTAAATACGCCATAATGAGAATGTGGATCAATTACCCCTGGAATTACATACTTTCCAGAAGCATTAATCCTGTTAGAGGCAATTACGTTTGTAGAGTCCTTTCTTAGATCCTTGATCCTCCCATCTTCAACTAGTATGTCCAGTTGAAGTACCCCTACCTTGGGTATCACGATTCCCAAAGCTCCAGAGATTAAGAGATCACAGTCATTCTCCAAATAACCAGATTGATAAAAAATCAACTAAAAAAGGTTCCCATAGTAAATCGTGCTAACGTGGTCTACGTGATTTGACTGTGTTTCATAATATGGATTTCTCCTCTTAGGGATAGTCACAAAGTTCTTGATCGGTTGTCATAAATGCGTTCTTTTAGGCTATATATACAATGTTAACATGGCCTTACAAATTATTTTCATCCCTATCTGCCAAAAATGCGTGCATTTATCTGATGAGTCATTGAAATAGCAGTGTAGAGTCATTTGGTGGAGGGAGAGAATTATATCCTGTACATATACCTATATCATTCGCAATGGTTTTCCGAGTGTTGCTTCCAGAAGGGTTCAGGTTTCCTTTTGTAATTCGGAAATGGATGCTAATGTTTATGAGCATGTTTACATGATACAGGTGATGTTTGGATTCGACGCGGCACAAGCAGACCAAAAGGAAGGAAAGCGAAGGGCTTGACTACGATATGTGTGTTTGCGGCCATGTACGATTCTGGCATTATGGCAAGTGCCTAATGGTGACGCTGGATTACGAAGACCATGTTTCTACAGAGTATGGGTTCTGTGGATGTGCCGAATTTAGGAAGGTTAAGAAAGATCTTGACCAAACTAAAAAAAGGAAATCAAAAAGAGTTCCCAGTGGTGAATTAACTTAGGCTAGACTGGCTAATCATACTAGACGGCTCTTAATTGTCTCTCAGCTATCAGGATCACTAGATGTTTTCCAAGAATACGAGCGCTCACTCAGAGGTGTACCTGAGGCCAGGTGTATAGTTATGCATGTTGAAATGTAGACCTGAAAGTGCTTTCTTGGCAATAGAGGTATTCCATCTGATGAAGTTTCAGGCATCATTTTCGATATTCGATTTTGGGTAATATTTGGAACTGCGTCTCAATTTCTCGACACTCGAAGTCCACCCGAACTATAAGGTCTGCCTTAATTGAGCAGGGATGGGCCCAGTTGAATCTATTAGCTGAACAATTAGCCCCGGATTTTTGCAAGTTTCATGTTGGTATCAAAGAATATCAAGGATATCACTAGTGCAGTGGTTGGTATTGTTGCTCTCTGTTTATATATTGACTGGATTTATTGGACAGGTTGTATTGAACGGTGATAGATTTCCGCTGGCAAATGTTACGTCAATGAGTGAAGCAGAGATCGCTCTAGTACTAGTTGCCGATGAGAGCAAATCATTGGCCACCAGAAAAGGGACCGATCAAGGTCCTAGAGCAAT
>JAATVR010000143.1 GCA_014523665.1 Nitrososphaerales archaeon TH526 | reverse complement strand
TAGCTCCGCCAGCCAAATCTGACAGCTTATCAGTCTTTTCCCATGTAAATTCAGGTTCATTTCTCCCAAAATGCCCGTATGCTGCAGTCTTTTTATATATTGGCCTTTTCAAATCTAGAATCCTGATTATATCTGCGGGCTTCATTTCAAATGTATCCTTGACTCGTCCCTCAATTAGCTCATCGTCGATTTTTGACGTCCCAAACGTATTCACCATCACAGAGACGGGATCGGGCAAACCGATTGCATATGCGAGTTGCACTTCACATTTGTCTGCAAGTCCAGCGGCAACTATGTTTTTAGCTATGTACCTAGCCATGTAACATGCCGACCTATCAACTTTAGATGGATCCTTTCCTGAAAATGCTCCCCCACCATGTCTGCCTGCACCACCATAAGTGTCAGCGATTACTTTCCTTCCGGTCAAACCAGTGTCAGCCTGAGGCCCGCCTATAACAAATCTTCCAGTCGGGTTGACCAAGAATTTTGAATCTGGGGTTATCCAATCTGAGCAGATTTCCTTTATCACTTTACCTACAATCTCCTCCCTCAATTGGCTCAAGCTTATATCTGGGGCGTGTTGGGTTGAAATCACAACAGTATCGATCCTTACAGGCCTAGTACCCTCGTAAACTACTGAAACCTGGGATTTACCATCAGGTCTAATCCAACCTAGTTTTTTTTGCTTTCGCAGAGTAGACAGCTTCATAGAGAGTTTGTGGGCCATTGTGATAGGTAGCGGCATGAGTTCAGCGGTTTCATTTGTTGCGTATCCAAACATTAAGCCTTGATCGCCGGCTCCCTGTTCTCTATTCAAACTAGGGGTGACTCCCAAAGAGATATCGGGACTTTGTTCGTGTATAGATTCCAACACCGAACAAGATTCGGAATCAAACCCGTATTCAGGTCGATCGTATCCTATCTCACGTATTACAGCTCTTACTACCTTTTGTATATCGACTCTGCGTCTTGATGTGACCTCTCCAGCGACAAAAACTATTCCTGTGGAAGTTAACGACTCTACAGCGACTCTAGAATCCGAGTCGCTTGCGAGGAACTCATCCAAGATAGAATCTGAAACCTGATCGCATATCTTGTCAGGATGACCTTCTGTCACACTTTCTGAAGTGAATATATACCTTCTTACCATTACTCCCCATATACCCTAATTCTCACAAGAATACCATCAAAGATCCTTTTCCAGCCTTATGAACAGGACATTATTTCCTCGAATTACTACCTTTCCATAATTGGCCAACAGATCCTGTCGATTAAATTCCTCAGCATCAACCAATATCAAATTCATATATGTGTCCACATTACTCATCCTCCCTCGATATTCAATTTCGCTCTTCAATCGTACTGCCACTCGCCTATTCACTGAACGCTGCAATATCGTCAATGGTCTTTTGGATTGCTGTGATGACGCTGGGGATGACAATTCAATTAATCACTTTGGAAGTGAAAGCACACAGGCTACAATAAAAAGGTTCCCTTATAAGTCACCCGTGGAATGGCGTGCCGAGATTCTTGTCATGCCGAAGCCAAAAGTTCTCATATATGCCCCGTAACAGACTAAGATTGGAATGAATCAGTATCAAGACATGTTAGAGAAAATCTTTGAAGAACAGAAGAAGTTAGTGGAATATTTAGAAGTAGATCGGTATCCAAAAAAAACCGATGAAAGGGTTTCGGCTCTGATGACAGCGATCGTGCACGAGGCCATCGAACTACAAGACCTCACTAGTTGGAAGTGGTGGAAAAGACCTTCTGGCTTTGAAATCGAAATGGCTCAAACAGAATTGATTGACATATTGCATTTTGTGATCCAAGCGGCTATGGAGCTGCAAATGACTCCACAGAAAGTTTTGGAGGAATACATGAACAAGAATTACATCAACCGGGAACGAAAGAGGTCAGGGTACTGACCAAATACCGCTATTATCTTCTTGACTAGACAGAACTTTTCAACTGACATATTGCATTGTTCCTAGTAAAATTGTATTCTTCTTTTATCGTATGCCTGATTGATGTAACATAAAAGGCAGGCTAGG
>JAATVR010000142.1 GCA_014523665.1 Nitrososphaerales archaeon TH526 | reverse complement strand
CTATCATTTACAAAGAAGGGCTTGAGGAGAGGTACTGGTCTTGGATAAAGCCACAGGACCCGCAAACACCCAAATCATAGAGGGCATATAGAGATTCCATTCCAAAATTAGAAGAGATTTTTTGTCTAGTGTTGTTAAATTTCGAATCTTTCGTGTTAAATAGACATAACAACTATTAGGTATCCTAAATTACTACACTTATCTGCACTCGGAAGCATTTGGTACTCCTTATGTGCTGGGGTGATATAGAGAGCTATTCGCAGCAAGAGTTGTGGGGCTGCTGCCACTGCTCACGTTACCGCCAGTACTAGTGCTTTCATTGCTGGCATAACCAGGCAAGGCAATCGTCGCCAACATAGCGGCAGCCAAGACAGTAATAGAAACTAAAGGACAAAAGATTACAATATTAAATAGAAACTAATTGACCATGATATAATGATGGATAATATTCCGCCAAAACTAACTGAAGGCATTTACAATCATGTGTAGCTGTACATAGAGTACGTCGACGTACAGAACCGTCATTATTCATACCATCAATCCGTAAATGTCGATTAGCGATATGATTACATCGAATGCATTCATGATAATTCTTGTCATTGGTAGTATCCATTATTATTATTAGACCTCCATGCCAGCCTGATATTCTATTTCCTTCATTTCTTATTCGTCTTCAGATACATTTTCAGGCCCAGATCAGGATCTATAACCACTTTATTGACTGAGATTCACATAATATCGCAAGCGATATCACGCTCAGGACTTTGTTACTCTTGAACTAGTAAGATCGATCTCCAAGAGATGGTGAAATATGAGTCTCAGGAATTAGTTCCTTATTGACAAATGTCTGGAAGGCAGGATCAAACCAATTCTCTGACTGTGTTTGTTTCCAGTGTTCACCTAAAGTTCCATACCTAAAGCTCATCCAGTATAACCACCTTGTCCAATCGTCATCCTTGAGTACATTTCTTTGATGCATCGAATATACATGAGAAGAAATAAAAAAGATATAGTACGCAAATGCTAATTCTTCTGATGGCTTTTCAAGTTTATACATAAATCTGAATCGGTCTTCGATGACCTATTCGGGAGCATCCTGAAGGAGATGCTTTCGCTGCTTGGATGCTCACTATCAGATGCATTGATTTATTCAACTACATGTAAAGAAGAAAAATACTACATTTATTTCACAGGAGATGATGCCACTGATTAGTGATGGATGAACTGAGCAGCAAATTCATAGGTAACGAATTTACTTGGTAGGATTTATCACTGCCTTAAATCGTACATTTCCATTGGCTACTTTATCATATGCATTGCTAATTTCTTCTAATGAAAATATTTCAGTCTTTACCTTCACTTTACCCTTTGCAACATAATCTAATGCTTCATAGAGGTGTTCTCGATCATTTTGGGTGGAACCTATGATGCGTGCGCGTTTGAATAACATCTCTGGAGGAACTGTTAGTGTTTCTGTTGATGAAACTCCCATTAAAATTACCCGCCCATCTGGCCTGAGACCCTTAATTGCATCTGCCGTTGCCTTATAGGAATTACTAGTAGCCAGTATCACATCTGCTCCTGCTCCTCCATCACCTCCAGAAGAGCTACTATCGCCGCCATGTTGACCATTTTCTTTTAACAATCCTTCTCCATCTGAGACAACATTATCAGCTCCAAGCTTGTACGCTAACTCTTCTTTATCCTTTGAATGCGTAACAGCGATTGTTTCAAAACCGGCAGCTTTGGAGTATTGAATTCCGAGGTGTCCTAGCGCGCCTATGCCGACTACAGCAATACGTTCATGCGGTTTGGGATCTGCCAACCTCAAGCCACTATATACGGTATATCCTGCACAAAATATAGGTGCAGCTTGATCATATGACACTCCATTTGGAATTAACTGAGTAGCATCAGCATAAGCAACCATATATTCAGCATGACCACCAGCAATATTGATGCCAGTTGCTATGTGATTAGGACAAAACAACGATTTACCACGCAGGCACCATTCACATCTGCCACATGCTGACTGCAACCAAGGTACACCTACTCTGTCACCAACTTTTCTTGTAGTTACGCCTTCACCTAAAGCAACAACTTCTCCTGCAGGTTCATGGCCTATAATATAAGGGAATTTCACTCCTAGGACACCTTTAGTAGCATGTACATCGGTATAGCATATACCACTTGCATGAATTCTTATAAGAACTTGATTAGCCCCAGGTTTTGGAGTGGGAACTTCTTTGACTTCCCACTTTTCATTTATTGATGGAACAACTGCAGCTAACATCTTAGATGAAGACAAGACACGGCATATTTTGTTTTATATCTTAAATCCTTTGTGAAACCTTATTAACTAAGGTATAAGTTCTCCCGCAACTGGATCATGCTGTTTACAACGATGTTGGGAACGAATAGAAGCTGGTAGTGCTACTACTGAAACACTTGGATCGAAAACAAGGTAACAATTTTCTATACTTTCTGTATCTAAGGGAGCATACAACATCTCTTAAGTAGTGAGTTGCTCAAAATAAGTCATCATGCAAAATGCTCCCGGGCTAATTTTCATCGTGAAAGAGATGGTAAAGCACCTTGTTAACTTGCTATTTGTCAATGCTCTATTCATATTCGTTCTTCGCAAAAGAACAAAATCAGGAGCAGAGTACAATATCAAGT
>JAATVR010000141.1 GCA_014523665.1 Nitrososphaerales archaeon TH526 | reverse complement strand
GCAAAGCCAAAAATGGTCTTTAAGGGCGGATTTATCGCATGGTCCATAATGGGAGACCCGAACGCTTCGTTACCTACACCAGAACCTGTTTACTATAGACCTATGTTTGGTGCCCTAGGTAGAGCTGTCAAGAAGACTTGTTTCACATTCACTTCAAAGGCGGCTGTGAACATGGGTGTTCCAGGGAAGTTAGGGCTCGAAAAGATCGTGCTTCCAGTCAAGGGTTGCAGAAGCATAAACAAAAAGAATATGATATGGAATGACAAAACTCCTGAAATAACTATTGATCCAGAGACATATGAAGTAAAATTGGACGGTACTGTGGCGACCGTAGAACCAGCCAAAGAATTATCCTCTGCACAGAGGTACTTCATGGCGTAAGTGGATTTCGTAATATCCTTTTTTTCTTTTTTGCAATAAAATCGAGAACAGCAAGGGGCGCACCATTCGGTACTTACAATCCTAACCATTGATTTTTTTAGTGGTGGTGGTGGTGGTATTTTACCTCAATCTTTATTTCTTGCTTGTGAAGATAGTTGCTTGATGTCGAATCCTAATTTTGGTGTATGGAGACCTATGGCTGAGAGTGTAGAATTCAACGCCCTAGAATCAAATTCTAATGCAGTTACTGCCGTTGCAGATACTGTGAGAACAACTTTGGGACCTAAGGGTTTGGATAAGCTCTTGATAGATCAAGCTATGAATCGCCATATTTCTAATGATGGGGTTACCATACTACTTTCTCTGCGCGCAATCCATCCAGTAGCACGTATGATTGTTGAAATAGCGGAAAGGCAAGAACAATTAGTTGGAGACGGTACTACCACCGCAGTAGTCATGGCTGCTGAGATGATCAAAGAAGGAAAAAGATTGGTGAAAGAGTTAGGCGTACATCCTACAAAAGTGGTTGAAGGAATAGATAGTGGAGTTAAACACGCTTGCGATCTATTGCGTGGGGAGACCAGGACCATTTCCATTTCCGATCTAGGACTTGAGCAAGTAGTCCGGACATCTTTGTCTTCAAAACTTGACGGCCATAAACTTTCAAAACTTGTGATATCTGCATTGAGAACGGTAGGTGACAATGCGAGATACCATAAACTATATGATTTTGACAAATCTATAATGGTAATAAGACGCACAAACATGGATGATGCCGTTGTCAATGGTATAGTTTTGGAACGGAAGAAAGTTGATCCTGAAATGCCAACCGAAGTGAAAGGAGCAAGAATCCTAATCGTCAAGATGGATCTAAAACCAGTCAAGGAATCGTGGCTAAAAGAGGGAAGTAAGTACGATGAAATCTTGAATATGGAAAAGGATAGGGTATCAAAATCAAAAGAGATAGTGGATAAGTTGGTATCTACCGGGGCAAATACGATTCTTATAGCTTCTGCAGAAGTCGATCAAGTAATTGAGGATCTACTAGTTGCCAGAAAAATATTTGCAGTAAGGATCTCAACGGAAGAGATTGAATATGTATCGAGGTACACCAAAGCAAAACCAATCAGAATGGTCGAGGAGCTGACCGGCGCAGGGGAATTAGGACAAAGCGAAGATCAATTGTTAGGATATGCAGATGTTGTAAGAGAAGATGAAGAGAACTCGGTGGTCTACATAGAAAACGGAGCAGGTAAGAATATCGTTACCATGATAGTTTCAGGGACTACGAAGGAAACATCACTTGAACGGTGGAGAGCTGCGATAGATGGAGTGAATGCAGCAGAAGCGGCTCTTAACGAAGGCGTAGTTGCGGGTGGAGGCTCAGCTGAGCTGCATGTTATCGATCAGGTAAAGAAACTTAGGCTTAAGGGGCTAGAGCAGGTGGGACTTGAGGTCGTTGTATCTGCTCTTGAAAGCATCATGCGGCAAATTCTGACAAATGCAGGTTATAACGGATTGGAAAAAGTGATGGCAGCAAAGGCCTCACCGTCTGGTTTCGGGATAGATATAGATTCGGGGGAACCAGTTGATATGTGGAAAAGGGGAATATTGGATCCTTTAAAGGTAAAGATAATGGCTCTAGAAGCTGCTGCAGAGATATCCAAATCGGTTCTCCGAATCGACAGAAATTTGGCCGCTGAAGATCTAAGTCCTCAATCACTGTCTGATTCGAAGAGGTAATAAAGAGGAAGAGGAGTAGAAAATTCATCCTTGATAATACGACACTGCGTCGAGGAAAGCAATATAGATGAGAATTATCTGGTGGTAGATCCAACCCGAATAAAACACGTTATAATCTCTGGTGGCAGGATCAATTCGATGTCTGGATTCATCGATCCAGCTTCGCACCTGAATGTTGACTATTCTCTACATAGAGTAACAAAATGCGTTATCGCTGAAAAATTTGAAATAGGAGCTCAGGTGAAGATAGAAGACAATGGGTTGGTTTTTGCGTTAGTTGGTCAGTCATCATATGGTAATTATGGCAGAGTTGATTATACTCAGAGATTGACTGATATGATAGATAAGGTCAAGGAAAAAAGCAAGATATCTCCGACGACGTCAGTCCAGTCTGCCCCCTCAAATTCCAATAACGCTAATACTGACACAAAAGCATGAAATAGAGGAAGAGGTCTAGAAAATTTAGAATGTTAACGATCGATCATATTATCGGTAATATATACAACAATGATAAATTGGGGACTTCCTTTAAAGAGTTAGTATCAAAGCAACAAGATGAAACTTTTTTAATTACTAGAACAGAATCCCAGAGGCAGCGGATGAGAAAGGTCTCTAATAAAGGAACAGACATAGCTTTGAACTTACATCCTGGTAGTCATCATCTGAGACATGGAGATGTGCTTTTCCTAAATGACAATCAGATTGTCGTAGTTAAGATAGAACCAGAAAATGTATTACAAGTAGAGATTCTTAAAGACACACTTACAAACAATAGTGATGGTCAACTTCAAATTCCTGTCCAAATTGGACATACAATTGGGAATCTTCACAGACCTATCAAACTTGATGGGCCTAGAATAATCTTTCCAGTTCAGGCTGAATCCGAAATTGAGATGTTTAGAAAACTATTCCATCCATTTCATCATCATATAGAGATCCAAAGTAAAATGATTGTTTTCGAACCAGATGAGACCATGGGTGTGCATGAGCATTAGTAGATCAAGGGAAGATTGGTGATTGATTGATCTATGAGCCGAAAAAATAAAATCGAAAACTCGGACTCTGAATTGAAGAATTATGATTTTGAGCTGCGGCCAGAAGATATAGGACTGCTGCAACTGTCAGATTCATTCTTTCCTACAGGGATGTATACAATGTCAAATGGATTGGAAGCTCTATTTTATAGTAACAAGAAGTCAATAGCTAATCCGATGGCTCTGCTTAATCTCTTAAAGGTATATATAGAGAATCAAATTGGGCCCGCTGATTGCACGGCACTAGGAGCCGCCTATGAGCAGGTTATCAGGGGTAACCTCTCTAAAGTAATTGAAGTCGACAATATCATTTTTTCGATGAAGCTGATCGAGGAAATAAGAAATGCATCCTCTAGATCAGGAACCCAGTTGTTGCGATGCGTAGGATCATTTGTCACGGATCATTCGATAATGAATGGTTATTTAAAAGCAATCTCTTCAAAGAAAGCCACAGGTGTATTTCCAGTCGCCTTAGCTGTTTCTACCCATAGCCTCGGCATCCCCAGAAATAAAGCTGCGTTAATCATGCTGTACGGTTTCACAGTTAGTATGGTCGGAGCTGCTCTAAGGTTGGGGATTTTGCAACATTTTGACGGTCAGATGATTATACATCAATTAAGAAATACACTGGTAAGTACGATTAGGTCAAACATAGACAGGCCATTAACAGGTATTTGGCAATTTGCTCCAGGTATAGATCTGATTCAGATTTCACATGAGAAAATGCTCTCGAAAATGTTTATAACCTAAACCCTTAGTACAATTTTTATGAGTTCTAACAGGATCCCTCGTGTAGGAGTTGGTGGGCCAGTAGGTTCGGGTAAAACGATGCTCATCGAGCAGGTTGTGCCTCTCTTGTCTGCCAAAGGTTACAATATTGGTATAATATCAAACGATGTAGTATCAAAAGAAGACGCAGAGCGCATGAGAAAAAATTTGGCAACTGAGAGAGGATTAATGCCAGAAGATCTCGTTATCGGTTTGGCAACGGGAGGATGTCCCCATACTGCCGTCAGGGAAGACCCATCTATGAATTTGTCTGTAGTTGAAGAGATGGAAACAAAATATGGGGATCTGGACCTAATAATTATTGAGAGTGGGGGAGACAATATCACAACTACTTTTAGTCCTGCTCTAGCAGACTACTT